>NC_015682.1:1500000-1634377 GCF_000215975.1 Thermodesulfobacterium geofontis OPF15
AATTCCCAACTTTTCATAAAGAACCTTTACTTTTTTAGGTCCAAGACTTGGAATTTCTAAAAAATCCAATAATACTAAAGGAATTTCTTTCTTTAATTCTTCATAAAGAGAAAGTGTCCCTGTTCTTAAAATTTCTTTTATCTTTCCTGCTAAATCTGCACCTATGCCAGGTAATTTTTCTAATTTTCCTTGTCTGGCTAATTCTTCTATATCTGTAGTAAGTGCCTCAATAGTTTGAGCTGCCTTTTGATAAGCTCTTATTCTATAAGGGTTATCCCCTTTTATCTCTAAAAGCGCTGCTACTTTATTAAAAATTTCTGCTACTTCTTTGTTTTTCATTCTAATTTTAAAAATTTTATAAGCTTTTTCAGACTTTACAAGATTTAATAAGATGCATTTATTAAATAAATTTACTACATTTTCTTCCATTTTCTAAAATTTCCTAAAAATTTCTCTTTTTTTTAAAATTTGACTTTTTAGAAATCTTATGTTATTTTACTTAAAAATTTTTCTTTATAAATGAAAAAAATGAAAAAACTTTTATTTATTTTTATCGTTTTTTTTCTATTTTTAATTTTTGTTAACTTTAATTTAAGTAAAGCAAATACACCTGATTTCTATCCAGAAGTCAATGCTATTTGTGCTGTAGCCATTGATGGAAAGACAGGAAAAATTCTTTATGCTAAAAATCCTCATTTAAAGATACCTCCAGCAAGTACTGTAAAATTAGTAACTGCAATGGTAGTTCTTGATCGTCTTTCTTTATCAGAAAAAATAAGAATATCCAAAAATGCTGAACAGACACCAAGTGTAGCTCCTAAATTATATGAAGGAGAAGTTTATACAGTAAAAGACCTTCTTTATCTTTTACTTATGAAGTCTTCTAACCAAGCAGCGGTAGCCCTTGCTGAAGCTGTTGCTGGATCAGAGGAAAATTTTTCTGTATTAATGAATAAAAAGGTTTATAGTTTAGGACTAAAAAATTCTCATTTTGTTACAGCTTCAGGATTACCTGCTCCAAATCAGTATACCACTCCTTATGAATTGGCTATTATATTTTATGAAGCTTTAAAATATCCTTTAATAAAAGAGATTATAAGCACTCCAGTTAAAGTAATAACTTCAGAAACAGGAAGAACTTTAATAATTAAAAACACAAATAAACTTTTAGATGATTCTGAACCAGAAATTAATATTATTGGAGGAAAAACTGGTTTTACCCGGGCATCTAAACATTGCTTAGTAAATGGAGCTTATGTAGAGGATAGATTGATTATAACTTCGGTATTAGGCTCCCCAAATAGAGAATCTCTTTGGAGGGATTCCAAAAATCTTATAAATTTTGCTAAAATGGTTTTAAATCATAAAATATCTCCTGTATATATTACTACAGTAGTAAATACTAATGTTTTGGCAAATGAAAATTTCAAAAAGCCTTACTCAAGAATTTACAAAAAAGCTAAATTAGGTTATAATGAATATGCTAAGAAGAAAGGTTCTAAAAAGATGATAGTAAAAAGGATAAGCTCTAAAAAGATACTAACTAAGAAGGATTCTAAAAAGACATTTGTTAAGTCTAAAAAATCTTCTATAGCGAAAAATATCAAAATTAAACATACTAAATCTTAAAAAATTTTTGGAGTCTAATTTATGCATATTGCAGTAATTGGTGCTGGATATGTGGGTTTAGTATCAGGTGCCTGCCTTGCAGATTTTGGAATGAAAGTTATTTGCGTAGATAAGGATGTTGAGAAAATTGAAAAATTAAAAAAAGGAGAGGTACCCTTTTATGAACCTGGTTTAGAAGAATTAGTTAAGAAAAATATTAAAGCTGAAAGACTTTATTTTACAACTAATCTTGAATCTGCAGTAAAAAATTCTTTAGTAATTTTTATTTGTGTAGGTACTCCTTCGAATCCAGACGGATCTGCTGATTTAACTCAAATTAAAGAGGTAGCTCTTTCTTTAGCAGAAGTAATAGATGAATATAAAGTAATTGTTACCAAAAGTACTGTTCCAGTAGGAACAAACCGTTGGATAAAATCTTTAATTGACGCTAATAAAAAAAGTGACGTAGCAGTTGATATTATTTCTAATCCGGAGTTTTTAAGAGAAGGGGCTGCTATTGAAGATTTTATGCATCCAGATAGAGTTATAATAGGTGGAGAAAGTGCTTATGCTATTGCTATTATCAAAGACATTTATCGTCCTCTTTATTTAGCTGAAACACCCTTTATTATTACTAACCTTGAAACAGCGGAACTTATTAAATATGCATCAAATGCTTTTTTAGCAACAAAAATCACTTTTATAAATGAAATAGCTAATTTTTGTGAAAAAGTGGGAGCTGATGTAACTGTAGTTGCTAAAGGTATGGGGCTTGATCCAAGAATTGGACCTAAATTCTTAAATCCAGGACCAGGATTTGGAGGTTCCTGTTTTCCGAAAGATGTCAAAGCTCTTGTACAACATGGAAGATCTATAAGTTCTCCTTTTAAAATTTTAGAGGCAGTTCTTGAAGTTAATGAAAGACAAAAATTAAGAGCAATTGAAAAGTTGGAAACCTATTTAGGGGATCTTTCTGGAAAAACTATAGCTATCTTTGGTCTATCTTTTAAACCAAATACCAGCGATGTTAGAGAAAGTCCTGCTTTAGTGATAGTACCTACATTGATCAAAAAAGGAGCTAAAGTTAAAGTTTATGATCCTGTAGCAATGGATGAATTTAAAAAAGCTGTAGGCGATTCAAATATTGAATATTCAAGCAATCCTTTAGAATGTGCCAAAGACTCAGATGCTATAGTAATCCTTACAGAATGGAATGAATTTCGTTTCCTTGATTTATCTCAAATTAAAAAGGTTATGAGAACTCCGGTTCTTATAGATATGAGAAACATATACGAACCTTCTATAGTAAAAAAACTTGGTTTTAGTTATTCTGGAATAGGAAGAGCTTAAAATTCTTGTAAAAAGGGATTATTTTCTTTTTCTTCTCCTATAGTTGAAGTTGGTTTAGGTCCATAATCGTGTCCTGGATAAATTTTGGTATCATCAGGAAGAATTAGAAGTTTCTTCTGAATTGATTCTATCATCTGAAAATAATTTCCTCCAGGAAGATCTGCTCTTCCTACAGCTTCTACAAAAAGGGTATCTCCTGTAAAAAGAACTTTATGTTTTTCATTATAAAAACAACTTGAACCAGGAGAATGCCCAGGTGTATGAATTACTTTTAAATACTCATTACCAAATTCAATTGCCTCTCCCTCTTCAAATACTTTATCTGCTCTTGGATTCTCAGTAAAACCCCAAGATTTAAACATAGAAAAATTGGTAGGATCTTTAAAAAACTCTTCATCTAATTTATGGACTAAATACGGAGCTTTTAACGCTTTCCTTAAATATTCAACTCCAGCTACATGATCAGCATGAGCATGAGTCCCCAAAATAGCTACTATTTTTATATCAAGCTCTTTAACCTTTTCAAGAATTCTTGGATCTGCATCTCCTGGATCAATAATTATTCCCTCTTTAGTTTCTGGAGAATATACTATATAGCAGCAAACTTCTAAAGGCCCAACTATTAATCTTTCTATTTTCATCTTTTCCTCTTCTGAGATAATTTTTCTAAAATCTCTTTCACTGCGGATTCAATATTTAAATTATCAGTATCTATTCTAAAATGAGAAAATTTTTCATATAGAGGCATTCTTTCTTTTAAAATCTCAAAGATTTCTTTTTCTAAATCTAAATTTTTAAGAGCTGGTCTTTGAAAAGAAGTTTTTTCATCTTCTTTTATTCTTTTTATTATAACTTCAGGTGAAGAATATAACCATACTACTAAGCTATTTTCTAAAAGATTTTCCATTTCTTCTTGATGAAGCACACTTCCTCCTCCCAAAGCAATTACTATTTCTTTTAATTCTTCAAGTTTTTTCATTTCTTCTTTTTCTATTTTTCTAAAATAGCTCCAACCTTTTTCTTCTACTATTTCTTTTATAGTTTTACCTAATTTTTTTTGAATTTCTTCATCAAGATCTAAAAATTTCCACTCTAAAACTTCTGCTATTTTTTTTCCGATAGTAGTCTTTCCTACACATCTAAAACCAATTAATATAATCTTATCCATAAAGCTTTTCTATATATTTCCAAAATTCTGGAAAAGACTTAACTACACATTCAGGATTTTCTATTTTAATACCCTCTTTTTTTAATCCTAAAATAGCAAAAGACATAGCAATACGATGATCATCATAGGTATTAATAATCGCGGATTTAAATTCTTTAGTCCCTTCAATTATAGCTCCATCTGGTAATTCTTCTACTTTAACTCCAAGTTTTCTCAATTCTGTAACCATAGCCTTGATTCGATCAGTTTCTTTATAACGTAGATGCGGAGCTCCTTTAAGAACTGTTTTCCCTTCTGCAACAGCTCCTAAAATGCATAAAGTAGGAAAAAGATCTGGGGTATCGCTAAGATCTATCTCAATCCCTTGAGGTATTCCTTCAAAACTTACTTTTACTCCTAAGGGATTTAAAATTTCAATTTTTGCTCCCATTTTTTTTATATATTCTAAAAACTTTACATCTCCTTGTTTAGAAAAGGGGTTATAATTTTCGATTATTATTTCTCCTCTTCCTAAAACAAGTGGAATAGCTAAAAAATAAGATGCTGTTGAAGCATCTGCTTCAACTTCATAAGATGTAGGTTTATAAAAAGAGGGTGAAACTTTAAATTTGTTTTCAAAAAATTCTACTTCTACTCCATAAGTTTTCATTATATTAGTTGTAAGATCTACATAAGCTTTAGAAAGAAGTTGCCCTTCTATAAAAATTTCTAAACCATTAGGTAAACAAGGTCCAATAAGAAGAAGGGCAGAAATAAACTGACTGCTTATATTACCAGGAAGGCTTATTTTTTGAGAAACAAGTTTTCCTTCCTTAATTCTTATGGGCAAAAATCCTTCTTTTTCAAGACATTCAATATGAGAAGAAAGTTTTCTTAAACTTTCAATTAAAGGATCCATTGGTCTTTCATGAAGTCTTGGTTTCCCATAAATTTCCACATAAGAACCTTTACCTAAGGAAGCTAAAGCTATAAAAAATCTTGCACCGGTGCCATTATTTCCTAAGTATATTTTTTTTCCTGAAAGAAGAGGAGGAAATCTTCCTTCAACCTCCCAAATATTTTCTTTTTCTTTTATATTTACTCCGATAGCTTTTAAAGCATCTTTTAGTAAAAGAGTATCTTCACTTATCAAAGGATTAATAATCTGAGAAACTCCTTGAGCAAGAGCACTACATATAAGGGCTCTTTGAGTTAAACTTTTAGAAGCAGGAAGCTTTAAACTGATCTTTTCAAAATATTTTAAGGGTTTTACTTCTTTGATATTCATTTTAAAATCTCTTTTTCTATTCTTTTTGCTTCTTCATATAGAGCTTTTTTCATTAACTCTACAGGGGGTTCTATACCTGTCCAAAGTTTAAATTGTTCAACTCCTTGATAAAGAAGCATTTGCAACCCATCAATTATTTTTCCGTATCTTTCAGCTATAGACAAAAATTTAGTTTTTAAAGGCAAATAAACTATATCCATAGCAACTTTAAATCTGGAAATTATCTCTTCTTCAACTGGGGTTTCCCAGGATTTTAATCCTACACTAGTTGTTTGAATAATAATATCTCCCTCTGCATTCTTTAGTTCTTCCCAAGGTTTTGCAATTATTTTAAATTTTTCTTCTAAAATTTTAGCTTTTTCAAAGGTGCGATTATAAACATGGATTTTCTTTGCCTTACTTTTTATAAGAGCATAGATAACTGCTTTTGAAGCCCCTCCAGCTCCTATAACAACAATTTTTTTATCTCTAAGTTCTACTCCATTTACTTCAAAAGCCTTTATAACACCTATCCAATCGGTATTGTATCCTTTTAAAATACCTTCTTTATTTAAAACAGTATTAACTGCCCCAATTTCATAAGCTATTTCATCTATTTCATCTAAATATTCTATAATTTTTTCTTTATGAGGAATGGTTACAGAAAGACCTTTTATATTAAGAGCTTTTATTCCCTCTACAGCTTTTGCCAACTGATCAGCACTTACTCTAAAAGCTCCATATACTGCTCTTATATTTTTTTCTCTAAAAGCAAGATTATGCATTATAGGAGATAAAGAATGACTCACAGGATCTCCAATTATTCCATAAACTTCATACATAATTATTTAACTTATCATTTGTTTAAGATTATTATAAATTTTGAGAGCTGATTTTATATCAAATTGCCCTGGAGCAACCACTTCTTTTTTAGAAAAAACTACATAAGTAAAGGGAGATCCGCAAAATAAAGAAAGTATTCTACTAAGTCTTCCTTTTTCTCCCATACCAAAACTTATTAACTCAATTCCCCTTTTTTTAGCTAAAAAGATAAGATTTAAAAGTTTAAAAGAATCCTCAAAAGTTTTACATAAACAAACTATTTTAGCTTTTTTTACTTTTCTTTTTTTCATTTCCAAAAGTATTTTTATCAGATAATTTTCAGATGGAGTTTTTTTGAAATCATGATAAGAAAACAAAATTTTATCAAAATCCAAATCTTTCAATTTAGTAGAAAATTTTTTAAAAAATTTCCATTCTAAATCAACTAAGTAAAAATTTTGTTTTAAAGCCCAAGAAATCCATTTTAATTTAAAATCATCTGAGAATTTTTTATAACCACCCTCTTCATAGCTCCTAAGAGTAAATAAAAATTTGTAGGGCAATTTAAGAAGTTTTTCTAAATATAAAGTGTTCAACTCTTCCAAATAATCTGCTCTTATTTCAAAAAAATCAGTATATTTAGCTCCTTTTTTTATTGTGTCTAAAAGTTTTTTATAGGAGGTTTCTGCTACAGTGATGCAAAACATTTAGATATCAATTTGGGAAAGATAGTTAAAAATCATCTGGTCATAATTACTTGTTAATTTAAAAACCTTTTTAGCAAGTTCAAATCTTGTTTTTAATGTTGTATTTCCGTACTTTTTGATTTCTTCTAAAACTAAGGGATAATCTTCCTTATCAACAACTACTGTAACGTATTTAAAATTTTTAGCTCCTGCTCTTATTAAGGTTGGACCTCCAATATCAATGTTCTCTATAGCTTTCTCAAGATTTGCACCTTCTTCTACAACTTTTTCAAAGGTATAAAGATTAACTACTATTAAATCTAGGGGTTTTATTTCATATTTTTTAATAGTTTCTAAATGTTCTTTTTCATCTCTTTTAAAGAGTATACCGCCATGAACTTTTGGGTGAAGAGTTTTTACTCTTCCTTCAAGTATTTCCGGAAAACCTGTTAAATGAGAAATATCAATTACTTTAACTCCTCCTTCTTTTAGAACTTTTGCTGTTCCACCTGTAGAAATAATTTCTATACCAAGATTTTCTAGTTCTTTTGCAAATTCAACAATGCCTGTTTTATCTGTAACACTTATTAAAGCTCTTTCTATTTTATTCATTTTTATTTTCTGAAATTCCTATTTCTTCATCAGTTAAATAACAAGCTGGATCTGGAGCCCATATATCCCCTGTTACTGCTTCAGCTCGGGCTCTAAAATTACCTGCACAAAGGTCTAAAAATTTACACTTAGCGCATCTGCCTTTTACATATTTTTTCTTTTCTTTTAATTTTGCCATTAAGGGATTTGAAGTATCCATCCATATTTTACTAAAAGGTCTTTCTCTTACGTTCCCAAAGGTATAACTTCTCCAAAATTGATCAGCATAAACAAATCCATCCCAAGAAACGCAGCCAATTCCAACCCCACTATTATTCCCTCCGTTTATTTTAAGAAGTTCATAAACTTCTTCTGCTTTGGGATGCCCCTCTTTTTTCATTCTTAAATAAAGATAGGGACCATCTGCATGATTATCAACTGTTAAAACCTCTACTTTTAAATTTTTATCATGTAGTTCTTTAGTTCTATTAATAATATAATCTACCCAATAACGAGTTTCTTTGTGACTTAAATCTTGCTCTATAAGTTTTGATCCTCTTCCTGAGTAAACAAGATGATAAAAACAAATTCTTGGAATTTCTAATTCCTCAACTAAATCAAAAATTTTAGGTATTTCCTTAGCATTAAGTTTACTCATAGTAAACCGTAAACCCACTTTAAGATTTTCTTTTTTGCAAGCCAAAACAGCTGAGATTACCTTTTCAAAAGCACCTTTTACCCCTCTAAACTTATCATGAACTTCTTTCCAACCATCAAGACTAATCCCTACATAAGAAACACCAAGCTTTTTTAATTCCTTTGCCAAAGAATCATCAATAAGTACACCATTTGTAGAAATAACAGTTCTTAATCCTAATTTTACTGCCCTATTGATTAAATCAAGAATATCAGGTCTTACTAAAGGCTCACCACCGGAAAAAAGGATTACTGGAGAACCAAATTGAGCAAGATCTTCAAGAAACTTATAACCTTCTTCTGTAGTTAGTTCATCAGGTGCTCTCTTATTATCAGCTTTAGCATAACAATGAATACATTTTAAGTTACAAGCTTTAGTAACATTCCAAACAACCACAGGTCTTTTATCTTTAAAAGATGTTTTTCCATATCTTATATGGTCAAGAGCTTCAACAGCACCACAATAGAGTTTAGATATACTTATCATGTCTTATTTACCTTTCATCCATTTTTCTATTTTTTCAATTATTTCCTTTTCCTCAAAAGGACAAAATATTATATCATCTACTCCGCAATCTTTGGCTTTTATCTCTTCTTCTTTATATTTACACTTACAAACAGCTAAAATAGGAATATCTTTTGTTTTCTCATCAGATTTCAATAAAAGAGTTACAGCAAAACCGTCAAGAAGAGGCAAGTCTTTTTCTAAAATAATAAGTTTAGGTCTTTCCTTTTTAGCTAATTCTAGCAAGCTCTCACCATCTTCAATGATTTTGTATTTAATTTTATATTCTTGCAGAAGTTTAGCTAATTTATTATATAGGCTCTCTGAAAGAGCTAAATATACCATCTAATTATTTTCAAATTAAAAGATATTCTTCTATAAACTTCTCCGGATCCCTAAAAGCTAAAGAATTTATATAAATTACTTCTTTATCCCTTATCTCTTTTAAATAATTTAAACTATATTCCAATTTAGACATTATATTTTCACAATAAGTAAATACTCCCCAATTTTTCTTTATTACTGCTTCTAATATATTATCCACAGCGTCTTCAGTAAAAATTATTTTTAAAAAGTTTTTTCTTTCAAAAGCCATTTCATAGCTTTTTATCTGTCTCCAAAGAGATAAAATCTCTTCCAAAGCTTTGTTTAGCTCTATGTCTTTTTCTTTATATAGTTTAAATATAAGTTCTAATCTTTTTGGTGTAATTTCCAACTTATCCTCAGATAATAATTTTTCTCTACGGCTCAAATAATTTTTTACTCTTCTTTTTTCATCTTCTAAAGCTTTGTAATAATTTTCTTTCCATTTAGGGTTATAGGGTGATTCACTCATAGCTAACAAAACTTTATAAGGATCTTCAACAATTTCTTTAGTCACACCTAAAAAATTAAAAGAAAGAGAAGGAAGGGTTCTTTCAAAGGGAATAAGAATTCTTTCTAAAATACGGGCAAGGGCACGAGCACCTGTATTTTCTTTATAAGCCATTTTAGCTATTTCTCTGAATGCCTCATCTGTAAATGCAAGATCAATTTCATAAACTTTAAAATCCCTTTTTTTATTTATCACAACTGGATCATTAGGATTGGAAAGTATTTCATACAATTCATCCTCTGTTAGAGGTTCAAAAACTGCAATAACTGGAAATCTTCCCACAAATTCTCTTTCAAATCCATAATTTACTAAATCTTCAGGAATAACAAACTTAAAATAATTAATTTTTATCTCCTCTTTATTTTCAATTTCGGAAATAAATCCCATACTTTGTTTTTTCATTCTCTTTTTAATAATTTCTTCCAATCCTTGAAAAGCTCCACTTACAATAAAAAGTACATATTTGGTATTAAGAGTAACTTTTTTTCTTTTTAGCTTCCCCTGTGATTCCGAAACTTCAAAGAGGCTATAATTTTCTTGGGGAATTTTAATTTCTACTTCAGTTTCTTCTAAAGGTTTTAATAAGGCTCTTTGAACTCCAGTTCTTGAAATATCTGGACCTATTGTTTCTCCAGAAGAGGCAATTTTATCAATCTCATCTAAAAATATTATTCCAAATTGAGCTTTTTCTAAATCTCCATTTGCCTCCCAATATAAATCTCTAATTAAATCTTCTATATCTCCTCCTACATAACCTGTTTCACTAAATTTAGTTGCATCTCCTTTTACAAAGGGAACTCCAATTTTTTTAGCAATAAGTTTTATCATATAAGTTTTACCTACCCCTGTAGGTCCTATAATGAAAATGTTATTTTTTATAAATTCTGTTGCATCTTCTTTGCCTTGTTTTAAAAGAAAGTTTTTGATTTTATGAAAATGGGTACAAATCTTAGTTGCTATAATAGTTTTAGCTTCTCTCTGTCCTACAATATATTCATCCAAATAGGCTTCAAGTTCTGCAGGCTTAAGATTAAAATCATAAAAGGACTTATAACTTTTTGAGGAATCAATTTTTTCTATTTTATATTTTGGTGTTTTAAGCATAACAAAATTTAATATACGTCTTTTTAAAAAAAAGTAAATATTTATAATAAATCTTCTGGGTCTACATCAACAGACAGTTTTAATCCTACTACTTTAAATTTTGTTAAAAATTCGAATAATGCCTTATTTAATAATTTGTAGTTTTTTGTTTTTAAAATAATATGCCACCTATAAAAGCCTTTTAATTTTCTGAAAGGACAAGGGGCGGGACCTAAAATTTCTACATTTTTTATATCCATTTTTAAAAATAAATCTTCTAGATATCTTTTAGCTTCTATACATTTTTCTTTTACCTTTTCTTCTTTTATTCCCTCAATTCTTATTAAAACAAGTCTTACAAAGGGAGGAAAAAGAAATCGTTTTCTAAGTTTAATCTCTTCTTCAAAAAATCCTTCATAATTTTGCTCCAAAGCGTACTTTATAGCATAATGATCTTTTATAGAACTTTGTAAAATTACTTTCCCTTTTTCTTTTTTTCTTCCTGCTCTTCCTTCTGCTTGTATTAAGAGTTGAAAGGTTCTTTCTCCAGATTTATAGTGAGGAAGAAATAAACCTTCTTCAGCTCTTAAGATGCTAACCAAATCTACTTCTGGAAAATTATGTCCGTGAACTCCCATCTGAGTTCCTACAATAATTTTAGGCTCAGCTCTGTAAAGCTTCTCCAATATCTGCGCTAATTTTCTTTCAGTATTTACCGCATCTCTGTCTAATCTTATAACTTCTACTTTAGGAAAAATTTTTTTAATTTCTTCTTCTACCCTTTCAGTACCTGCTTTTCTAAATTTCATCTTAAATCCTCCACATTGTGGGCAAACGGTTAAAGAGCTTATTTTAAAATTACAATAATGACATAAAAGCACCTTTTCTTCCTTATGATAGGTAAGAGGGATTCCGCAATTAGGACAACCCCATATATAACTACATTCCACACACTCAACAAGAGGTGCATATCCTCTTCTATTTAAGTAAAGAAAAACTGATTTTCCTTTTTTAAGTGTTTTTTCTATTTCTTTTTTAAGTTCTTCTGAAATAAGTTTAGGAGGTTTGTTTTCAACAAAAGTAATTTCTGGTAAACTGGCAAAGGGTCTTTCCTTTAATGTAAAAAGATGATATTTTCCTTTTTTGGCAAAATAAAAACTTTTAATACTTGGTGTTGCAGAGCCAAGGATTACAGGAATATTTTCTATTTTCCCTCTAATTAAGGCTAAATCTCTTGCGTGATATTTACAAGCTAAATTTTCTTCTTTATAAGAGGGATCATGCTCTTCATCAACAATAATAAGACCTAAATTTTGGATAGGAGCGAATATAGCCGATCTTGTTCCTATTACTATATGAACTTCTTCTCTCAATATTCTCATCCATTCATTTAGTCTTTCAGAAGGAGAAAGTCCGCTATGAAGAAGTCCGATTTTGTCTTTAAAATAATTTAAAAGTAACATCTCCATATAAGTAGTTAATGCTATTTCAGGAACCAAAACCAAAACTTTTTTTCCACTTTTTAGAACCTCTTTTATAATTTCTATATAAATAAAAGATTTCCCGCTTCCTGTGACTCCATAGAGAAAAATAGGTTTAAATACTCCTTGAATAACCAAAGCTCTAATTCCTTCAAAAACATCCTTTTGTTGAGGCGTAAGTTTGTATTCCTTAGGAATTTCTAAAGAAAGCATTATTTTTCTAATTTTGGGGTATTCAACCTTTTCTAATATGCCCATTTCTAACAATCTCTTTATTTCTTTTAGAGAAAATCTCTTTTTTAAAATTTTTTCAGGAACCTCTGTTTTTTCTTTTAGATATCTTATAATTTCCTCTTCTAAAAGAGGATCCTCAATTTTAGATTCTTTAAGTCTTATAAACACTTCTGTAGGAATTTTAGTTTGGGGAAATTCCGCTTTTATAGTAAGAAATCCTTCTTCTTTAAATCTGTTTATCTCTTTTAAAGAGATTCCAAATTTTTTTATAAAATATTTCAAACTATATCCCTTTCTTTTAATAAAAGAATAGCTCTCAGGTAAATAGCCCTCTTTTATTGCTTTTTTCCCTTTTTCAGTGAGGTAGATTCTTCTTTTAGGTAAAGAGAATATTCCAGGTGGTAAAGCAATTTTATAAACAAGGCCTATAGGGGTAAGGTAATACTGAGATACCCAATCTAAAAAATCAAAAAGATTTGGAGGAATTAAGGGTGAAGTATCTAAAATTTCCTCTATCCATTTATATTCTATTTTAGGAGAAAGTGCTTCTTCTGTTACCTTAAAACAATTTTTTACTATTCCAATTAAAAGATAATTTCTAAAAGGAGCTAAAACTCTTATTCCAGGAATAAGTAAATTTTTACTTAGATAGGAAAAACTTTGATAAAGAGGAAGAGGTAATACAACATCAACTAAATACATTAACAAATTTTTCTTTCATTTACGAATCTTATCAAAACTTCTTTTAAATTGGGATTTTTTATAGCGTAATGAAGAATTGTTCTAAAAAATCCTTCTTTATTTCCTGTATCAAATCTCATTCCCTCAAATAAATAAGCATAAACCTCATAACCATTTTCTATCATTAACTGAATAGCATCAGTAAGTTGATATTCTCCGTGAGTTTTAGGAATTTTTTTTAGAAAATCAAAAATAACTGGGTCGAAAATATATCTTCCTATAATAGCTAAATTTGAAGGAGCTTCTTTTGGAGAAGGTTTCTCTATAACTTTTTTTATTTTTATTAAGTTATTATCTACTCTTTCCCCATCAATAATTCCATATCTGGAAATATCTTCCTTAGAAACCTCTTCCACAGCAATAATGCTGTGATTTTTAGTTTTATTAGAAAGAAGATTATAAATATTTATCATCTGTCTTAGACAAGGAATCTCTGCATCAACCAAGTCATCTCCTAATACTACTGCAAAGGGTTCATTTTCAACAGCCCTTTCAGCCATAAGTACAGCATGCCCAAGCCCTTCAGGAATTTTCTGTCGCACTTCTATTAAATGTTTTATCTTTTCCTCTACTTCCTCTACTATTTTAAGAAGGTCTAATTTCCCTCTTTCTTTCAAAAAACTTCTTAAATTTAGATTGGTATCAAAATAATCAATAATTCCCCCTTTTCCTTGGGAAATAATAAATATAAGTGTAGTTATTCCCGAAGATATAATCTCATCAACTATGTATTCTATGGTAGGTCTATCTATTATGTTAAGAAGTTCTTTAGGAACTACTTTAGTTATAGGAAGCATTCTTGTGCCAAGTCCAGCAACAGGAATAACTGCTTTTCTTATCATAAAACTTTTTAGATTGGGACTTCCTTTTTAAAATTTTCGTAAACTTGTTTAAAATCTTTATACAATTCTGACCAATATTGAAAAGCCTTTTCATATATTCTTTCAAAATTAGAAAGGTGCTCTTCTGAAACAACTAAATTAGCACTTAACAAAAAAGTCTCTTTGGGTTCTAAAGTTTTTGCTTTAGGCAAAACATAAATTAAAAATATCTCTCTTCTTCTATAAATAGGAAGTTTTTCATTTATAAACTTGACCATTTCTTTTATCTCTTCCAAATCCTTTACTCCGAAAATTAATACTTTTACCTCTGCTACTTTACACCAATAATTTAAATCATTTATAGTTTTTATTTGTCTAATCTCAAAATTTTTTGAAAAATAATTTTTAAGGATATCATAATTTGAGTTTAAATTCCAATAGATTAAGCATAAAGGTTTTTGAATAAGATAATCTTGATATTCTATCATTTAACGCCTTTTTCACCCAATTCTAAAAAAGCTTCTGTTTCTTCTATACTTTTTAGTTTTTTTATTAAATCTATTTCTCTGCTTACTTTATCTTTTCTAATAGCATGCATAATAGCTATCTCCTCTTCTATAAGCCCTTTTTTATAAAGCTCTATAAGGTCTTGGTCAAAAGTTCTCATTCCAAAAGCACTTCCTTGGGTCATTACATCATAAAAAGTTTTACCCTCTTTTTCCCCAGTCATAATTATTTCTCTAACTCTTAGACTATTATATAAAATATCAAAAATAGGGATTCTTCCGCCTCCAATTTTAGGAAGAAGTTTTTGGCCTATAATCCATCTCAAACTACCTGCCAATCTGTATCTTATAGTATGTTCTTCCTCTGGTAAATAAAAACCCAAAATTCTATTAAGTGTTTGTGATGCACCTATAGTATGTAAAGTAGAAAATACTAAATGCCCAGTTTCTGCTGCAGTTAGAACTATATCCATAGTTTCTCTGTCGCGAATTTCTCCTACTAATATCACATGAGGAGCTTCTCTTAGAGCTGCTCTTAACCCTTCAGCATAGGAACTAAAATCTGTACCAAGTTCTCTTTGATTTATGGTAGCTTTTATAGGCTGATGAATATACTCAATAGGGTCTTCAAGAGTAATAATATGAACATTTTCATTTTTATTTATTTCATGAAGAATAGCAGCTAAGGTTGTGGTTTTCCCTTGTCCTGTTGCACCAGTTACTAAAACAACCCCATATTTTTCTTGGGCAATTTTATAAAATACCTTGGGTAATCCCCAATCTTCTATAGATTTAACTTTGCTTTCTAATTTTCTCATTACAATATTATAGGTTCTTTGACGGGAAAATATATTTACTCTAAATCTTGTATCATCATCTAAAAAATATGAAAGATCAGCATATCCATCTTTAAGAAGTTTTTTAAATAAATGGGGATTTTCTTTAAGCATATTAAAGGCTATAGTCTCAACTTGAAAGGGAGAAAGTTTTTCTATAGGAAAATCATCAAAATAAATAGATTTTACTTTTCCATAAACTACAATTTGTAAGGGGTAACCAGAGAAAATAAAAATATCAGAAATACCTGGTTCTAAGTTAGCTAATCTATAAATTAGCTCTTTAATTTCAAATTCTGTTAACATTTCTTAGCCTGGGATTTCAGTAAAATCAGCAATTTCTTTATCTTGAATAAAAGGCAAAAACCTGCTTTTATCTATAGCTTTTATAAAAGCTTCTTCAGGAGAGATATATCCTTTATTTAAATAATCCATAATACAGTCATCTAAAGATATCATTCCATATTTTTTGCCTGTTTGAATAAGAGATGGAATTTGATGAATTTTATTTTCTCTTATAAGATTTCTAATGGCAGGGGTGGCTATCATTATTTCTACAGCAACTATTCTTCCTGGTTTATCAATTCTTTTAAACATGGTTTGAGAAACAACTGCTCTTAAGGCTTCAGATAAAGATACTCTTATTTGGTCTCTTTCCTGGGGAGGAAAAGCATCTATTATTCTACTTACAGTTTGAGCTGCACCAATAGTGTGTAAAGTAGAAAAAACTAAATGACCAGTAAGGGAAGCCTCAATAGCAAGGGCTATAGTTTCTAAATCACGCATTTCACCTACAAGAATTATATCAGGATCTTCTCTTAAAGCTGCTCTTAAAGCATTGGCAAAGCTTTTTGTATGAACTCCAACTTCCCTTTGATTAATTAAACAATTCTTAGGTTCATGTACAAATTCAATAGGGTCTTCAATAGTAATAATATGGTCATAACGCATTCTATTCGCGTAATCTATAATCGCTGCAAGAGTAGTTGACTTACCAGCACCTGTAGGACCAGTTACTAAAACTAGTCCTCTTGGTAAAAGTGCAAGTTTATTTAAAAGTGGAGGAAGACCTAATTCTTCTACGGTTTTAATTTTATTTGGAATAAGTCTAAAAGCTGCTGCAATACCCTTTCTTTGACGAAAATAGTTAATTCTAAATCTCGCAAGCCCAGGAATTTCATATCCAAAGTCTACTTCTCCTTCTTCTTCGAATTTTTTTATAATTTCTTCTGAAGCTATTTCATAAAGCATTTCTCTTAATTCATCTTCCTCTAATACTTTATACTTAACTCTTTGAAGTTCACCATGGACCCTCAAAAGAGGAGGATTCCCTGCAGAAAGATGAAGGTCAGAAGCTTGTGTATCAACCATTAATCTAAAAAAGGGATCAAGTTTAGCCATATCTATTGATTTATACTTTGATAATTATAAAAGTCAATACTTTTAAAGCATTTTTATAAAATTTTTTGGGTGCTACTTTCTACATGAACTTCCATAGCTTTAGTGATACAAACTGCTACACAAAATTCACAAGCTGTACACTTCTGAGGATCGAAAAGAATTTTAAAAGATTCTCTATCCACATAAAGTGCAGATGTAGGACATACAGCTGTACAGCTACCACACTGTATACAAACCTCTTCATTCTTAATTATCTGCTGTTCTAAAGGTTTTACTTCAACACCTATCTTTTTTAGATACTCTAAACCATTTTTAACTTTTTCAGGTGTTCCCTCTAATTCCATTATCATAATTCCTTCTTTTCCAGGAGTGATAGTTGCTTTTAAAATATTAAAAATTAGGTCATAATCTTTTACTAATTTATAAACTATAGGTTTATCTACAATATCTGGAGGAAACTTTAAATATAAACCCTTTTTATATATCAATTTTCTACCTCCTCCTTAATTTTTAGAATTAAGAATCCTTTCGCAATATTCTAAACCTCTTTTAGCCATTGTCAATTCTGGATCAATTTCAAGAGCTTTTTTAAAATAAATTTGAGCAACAGGTAGATAATTAATTGCTTTTAAACAATATCCTATATTTGCATAATCAACTGCTGAAGCAGGATTTAGATCTATTGCCCTTGAAAATGCCTCCATAGCTTTTAAATAATTTCCTAACTTATAATAAGCTCTTCCTAAAATATTATAAAGTTCTGGAATTTCATCTATTTCTAAAGCCATTGCCACTAAATTTAAAACTTTTTCATATTCTCCTTTTCTAAAATAGGCATCTGCAAGGTGTGAAATTATGGCTAATTTATCTGCTGGTGGAGGAAAAAATTCTAAAGCCTTTTGATAACAATCTATAGCTTCATTTTCTCTACCTATCTCTTTGTAAATATTCCCTAAATAAGCCCAGAGATAGTATTTGTCTTTTATTTCTTTTAAAAGAGATAAAAGAAGTTCTTTCAATTTTTCTTTTGGCAAATATAAATTCAAAGTTCTCACCATTTGGTAAAGATAAGAAATGCGAGTTCTTTCTCTAAAAAGAACTCCAGGAATTATTGCATAAACTGCAGGAATATTTAGTTGAGGATGGGTGATATCTATTAAATAAATTTCGTAACCAATTTCTTTCAATTTTTGGGAAAGATTGAGCATTTCTTCTACATGATCTTCAGAAGATATATTAGGTAGATCTTTAAGATCAACTTGGTAAGTCCATTCAATAACATTTTTAGCTTCTTCAAGTGTTTTAAATTTAGGAAGTCCACTTTCTACATATTTGCCCTCTGTATCAAAATCTCCTGCAAGTTGAGCAACTTCTGTTAAAGCTCTTATTAATGCCCTTTCAGGCGAAGTTGCTGTTCCTGCTGCATACACAATTTCACTCCTTTCAGGATAGGTAGAAGGATCCATAGCCATTACAGCTACTGTAGGAACTGGCATACCAAAAGTCATATCTCTTATCCACAATTTTATATTTAATCTTTCATAACAATTTATTAATTTTTCTCCTTCTCCCTGAATAGAATCTCTTTTTATAGCAGGCATAGGTGCGTTTTTCCTAACAGATAAAGTATTAGTATGTCTTTCTATTAATTCACATATTGCTTGAACACTTGCTTCAGGATAGGTATTTCCTCCTGCAGAACCATTGTATTCATAAAGAAGCCAAAACCAGTGGAAAGGGATAAATTTTTCTTTTTGTGTGGCTACTTCAAAAGCTTTAACAAAATAAAAAGGAACTTCTTTTAAATATTTAATAGCTAATTTTTTAATATCTTCCGATTCTTCATCTTCTACAGATTTTAAAATTTCATTAAAAGGGATAGCCTTTTCTTTTAATTCCTCAAAAGTACTTAATATCCCCTTTTTTTGAATTTCTTTATAGAAAGAAAATAAAGAAAATCTTTCCACTAATTCCATAAGCGCACTTGCCTGGGAAAGTGTTTCTGTGCTTCCCTTCCCCATTTGTTTAAAATTTCCGGTAATTTTTTGTCCATCTATGTCATAGAGACTTAAATAAATAGGAATCCCTAATCTCCCTTTATCAATTCTTTTAAGCCCCTTATAAATTCTAATTCCTGCTAATTTTAGCCTTTCTTCTACTTCTTTTACTGTTTCTTCTGGAAATTTAGCCTTATCAGCTATAACTTTTTTAGAACTTTTTAAAAATTTTTCCCTCAATTCTCTCATCAATCCACCAAAAACTTTAAATTTTAAAAAAGTTATAGTATAATTTTTGATTAATTTTCTAAAATATTATATCTCTAATATTAAAAATGAAAATAGCAGTTGCTTTAAGTGGTGGGATCGATAGTGCAATAACTGCTTACATTTTAAAAGAAAGAAATTATCAACTTATAGGTATTACTTTTGAACTTTTTGAATCTCAAAAGGAAACTATTGAAAAAGCTAAATATGTTTCTCATTTCCTCAATATACCTCATTATGTTTTAGAGTTAAAAGAATTTTTTAAAAAAGAAATCATCTCTTATTTTGTAGATTCTTATGCTAAAGGATTAACACCGAATCCATGTGCTTGGTGTAATAGAAAAATTAAATTTGGTAAGGTTTTAGAATGGTCTATTAAAAATTTAAAAATAGAAAAATTTGCCACAGGTCATTATGTAAAAATAGAAAATTATAAGGGAAACCCTCTTTTAAAAAGAGCAAAGGATAAAAATAAAGATCAATCCTATTTTTTAGCCTTGATAGATTGTGAAATTATTCCTTATTTAATTTTCCCCTTAGGAGATTTTACTAAAGATGAAGTTAAATCCTTAGGAAAAAATTTATTTAAATTTTTGGATTATAAAGAATCACAAAACATTTGTTTTTTAAAAAACAAAACTTTAAAAGAATTTTTATCTACTTATCTCCCAGAAAAAAAGGGCTTTGTTGTTTATAAAGATAAAATTATAGGTACCCATTCAGGTATCCATTGGTATACTATTGGACAAAGAAAGGGACTTGGAATACCTTTTGGTAAACCTTTATATATTATTGATTTAGACTTTAACGAAAATAAAATAGTTTTAGGAGATGAAAAAGATTTATTTTCCAAAGGACTTATTTTAGAGGATCTGAATTTTCACCTTCCTTTAGATTTATGGACAAATCCTTCAGCTCAGATAAGATATAAAGCGCCTATAGCGAAAGTTAAAGATATAATTAAAAATGATGAAGAATATAAAGTTTTATTTGAAACTCCTGTAAAAGGGGTAACACCTGGACAAATATGTGTTTTTTATGAAGATGAATTTTTACTTGGAGGAGGTGTAATTAAAAAAGCAATAAAATAATTGTTTTAGGTTGACAGAAAAAAGAAAAAAGGTAAGATTTTATTTTTAAAAGGGAAAAGTCTATGGAATTTGAAGCAGTAATTGGCTTAGAAGTTCATGCTCAGCTTAGTACAAAAACAAAAATGTTTTGTTCCTGTTCCACTAAATTTGGAAATCCTCCTAATACACAAATTTGTCCCGTTTGTACAGGTCTTCCTGGAGTATTACCAGTAATAAATAAAAAAGCTGTTGAATATGCTTTGAAATTAGCTTTAGCACTTAATTGCAAAATAAATCTAAAATCTATTATGGCTCGTAAAACTTACTTTTATCCTGATCTTCCCAAAAATTATCAAATTTCTCAATATGAAATACCTATTGCAGAAGGTGGAGCTGTTGAAATTGAAATAAATGGAAATAGAAAGAAAATAGGTTTGGTAAGGATACATATGGAAGAAGATGCAGGTAAATTAATTCACGATGAAAAGAAACCTTATTCTTACGTAGATTTTAATAGAGCCGGGGTTCCTCTTCTTGAAATTGTAAGTGCTCCAGAAATTTCTTCTCCTGAAGAGGCAGTAGTTTATTTAAAAACGTTAAGAAGAATTTTAAGATATCTTGAAATATGTGACGGGAATATGGAAGAAGGGAGTCTAAGATGTGATGCAAATGTTTCTGTTAAACCAAAAGGGAGTGATAAATTTGGAACTAAAGTAGAATTAAAAAATATGAACTCCTTTAAACATATAGAAAGAGCTTTAAGTTATGAAATAAAAAGACAAATAGGTCTTCTTATGGAAGGTAAAGAGATTATCCAAGAAACAAGACTCTATGATGAGACTACACAAACTACTCATCCTATGAGAGGAAAGGAAGAGGCTCATGATTATTGTTATTTCCCTGATCCAGATTTAATAGAAATCCAAATAAATGAAGAAATTCTTGAAAAACTTAAAACTGAACTCCCTGAACTTCCTCAAGAAAAAAAAGAAAGATTTTTAAAAACTTATCTTTTAACGCCTTATGAAGTGGACATTTTAATTGAAGAAAAAAATTTAGCCGATTTTTTTGAAAAAACAGTAGAAATCTATCCTAATCCTAAGAGCATTTCTAATTTCATGCTTACAGAAGTTTTAAGGTATTTAAACCGTGATGGAAAAGATATTAGTGAAACAAATCTCAAACCCGAAATTCTTGCTCAATTACTTGATTTAGTAGAAAAGGGAATAATCTCTATAACCATTGCAAAACAAATTTTTCCGGAGGTATATGAGAAAGGAATTGAACCAAGAAAGATTGTGGAAGAAAAGGGGCTAATTCAAGAGAGTTCAGAAGATAAATTGAGATTCATTTGTGAAGAAGTTTTAGCAGAAAATCCTAAAGAAGTAGAAAAATATAGAGCTGGTAAAAAGGGCATTATAGGATTCTTTGTAGGACAAGTTTTAAAGAAAACACAAGGTAAAGCAAATCCCAAAATAGTTAATAAAATCCTGACTGAGCTCTTAGAAAAATGAAACCTTCTTTCTTGAAAAAAGAAATTTTAAAAGAACCTGATAAAGCTGATTCAATAAAAGCTTGGTTCTGGACAGAAAAAGGGCTTTATCTCCTTGATCAGAGAAAACTTCCTTTAGAGGAAAAATACATTTTTTGTGATAACCTTAACAAAATAAGAACTGCTATCAAAGAAATGGTAGTAAGAGGAGCTCCTGCTATAGGAATTTGTTCAGCAATTGGATTTGTTATAGAATTTAAAAATTTTTTATCTTCTTTAAAAAGCGAAGAAATTTTAATTCATAAAGTAGAAGAGGAAATAGGAAAAATAAGCAATCTTTTAGTTACCGCGCGTCCTACAGCCATAAATCTTTCTTGGGCTGTTTCAAGAATGAGAAAAATTTCCCTTAATTTCCTTGAGAAATTTAAAGAAAAAATAAATAAGTCTGAACTTAAACAACTTGAAGAGTTACTTGAAAAAGAAGCACTTAAAATATGGAAGGAAGATATAGAAGCTAATTTAGCTATAGCTGATTATGGAAAGGATATTCTTCCAGAAGGAGGTATACTCACCCATTGCAATACAGGTGCTTTAGCAACTGGTGGATATGGAACAGCTTTAGGAATTATACGAAAATTTTATGAAAAAAATAAAAAGATAAAAATCTTTGTAGATGAAACTCGTCCTTTTTTACAGGGTGCAAGACTTACTGCTTGGGAACTTTACAAATTAAAAATTCCTTATACTTTAATTTCTGATAATGCTGCAGGTTTTCTTATGAAAAAAGGAGAAATCTCTGCAGTAATAGTAGGTGCTGATAGAATTGCAAAAAATGGAGACACAGCTAATAAAATAGGAACCTATTCTTTAGCAGTTTTAGCTAAATTTCACAATATACCTTTTTATGTTGCTGCTCCTTCTTCTACTTTTGATTTAAGTATAGAAAAAGGAGAAAAAATTCCTATAGAAATTCGCCCTTCTAAAGAGGTTTTAACCTGTCATAAAAGTAAAATTGCTCCTTCTAAAGCTAAAGCTTATAACATAGCTTTTGATATAACCCCTAATGAATTAATTTCTGCTATTATAACAGAAAAAGGTATTATCTACCCACCCTATGAAGAAAATATTCCTAAATTTATAACTCCTTAAAGAAATAATGAAAGTAAAAGATACTCCAGAAAATACTTTAGAAAGATTAATTATTTATCTAAAAGTTTTGGAAGCTCTTGAAAAAAAGAAGATAGATTTTATAAGTTCTGAAGATTTAGCTAAAAATTGTGGTGTAAATTCTGCTCAGTTAAGAAAAGATTTAAGTTTTGTAGGATCCTTAGGTACTAAAGGTGTAGGGTATAGTGTTAAAAGTTTAAAATTCAGTCTTAAAAATTTCTTAGGAAGAGCTCAAGAATGGAATCTAATTTTAGGGGGGTTAAGCCCTTTAGGAATATTTCTTTTGCAAGATAAAATTTTACAAAAAGAAGGATTTTATTTTTTAGCTGCCTTTGATACAAAAGAAGAAAACATTGGTAAAATATATAATGGCATTATAGTTTATAATCTAAATCAATTACCTCAAGTAGTAAACGTAATAAAAGTAGATATAGGTGTAATTACTGCAGAAGAGAATCCAGAAATTTTTTTGGAAGCTTTCATAAATCAAGGCATAAAAGCTATTTTAAATCTTAGTAAAGTACCTCTTTTTGTAGAAAATCAAGAAATAAAGATTGAAAATTTTTCTTTTTCTATGCCTTTAACTAAATTATCTTATTTTTTAAAAAATAGCTTATGAAAATAAAAGTTTGGAAAAAAGATCCCAGAGCCCAAATATTAAAAAAGAGCACTGAACAATCTGTAGGATATGATCTATTTGCTTTGGAAGAAGTTTCTATAGAGCCTGGTGAATTTGTTCTTATTAGAACAGGCCTGGTAATAAAAACAGAACCTCCTTATGCCCTTTTTATTTTCCCAAGATCTTCTCTTTTTAAAAATAAAAGCTTGATAATGCCAAATTCTGCTGGTATTATAGATTTTGACTATTGTGGAGAAGAGGATGAGATAAAAATTCCTGTATTAAATTTAGGAAAAGAGAAAGTGATCGTAAAGGCTCATGAAAAAATAGCTCAAGCTGTATTTATTAAAATCGGAAATCCTGAAATAGAAGAAATACCTATTCCTCCTAAATCTTCTTCAAGAGGCGGATTTGGATCTACTGGGGGTTGGAAATAATGAGCCTGTAGCTCAGAGGATAGAGCGTGGGGCTCCGGACCCCAAGGTCGGGGGTTCAAATCCCCCCAGGCTCATTATTTTATAATTCTTTTTTCAACTTCATTCCAATTAATATTATCAAAAAAAGTCTTAATATAGTCTTTCTTTTTAAGCCCATAATCAATTATATAGGCATGTTCAAAAACATCCATAACTAAAAGAGGGTTACCCCCTGCTGGATGCCCTATATCATGTTCATTTATCCAAAAATTTATTAATTTACCAGTGTAAATATCTTGATACAAAATAACCCAACCTATCCCACGCATCAAACCAATACCTATAAATTCTTTTTTCCAATTTTCAAAGCTTCCAAACTGCTCATTTATTAGTTTAGAAAGGATTCCCTCTTGAGGAAAAATTCCATTTCCTCCTAAATTTTCAAAATAAAGCTCATGAAGACGCATACCATTCCACTCCCAACCCAATCTCCTTTTAAGTTCTGCAAATTCTGGAGTCCCAACTTCATCTTCTTCAAACATTTTCATTAGTGCTTCTAATAACTTGTTACAGTTAGTAACATATCCATTATATAAAGTAAAATGATTTTTCAAAAGAATTTCGCTAAAACCTTTCATTCCAACTAACTTAGAATAGTCTTTTGCCTCATACATTTTTTATCCCCCCTCTAATTTTTTTATTTTATAAACCAAGAATCAAGCTCCCTCAAGTCCCCAATGTTCTTTAAAAGTATGCCAAGAGGTGGGATCTTTTAAAAGAAGCGTTTAACCTTAGGATCTTTAATTTTTTCAGAAAGTTTTTGATAATATTTTACAGATTTTTCCTCAAAGCTTAAAGCTTCTTCCAAAGCTGCAATGTCAGTTTCAACTCCTGCTACCTTTTCAAGCTGTTTTAGATCAAAAACTGGATTAAATTGCTTTTTTGACACTTTAGTAATATATTGAGGTAGCTTCTTTTTTTGTTGAAAAAATTGGTAAATTTCTCTTATTTTCTCTGAATGAAGATCTTCTTCATAAGCCAGATGTTTAAATAATTCTTTAACTGAAGGAATAAGTGTTTTCTCTGCTGCTTTAAGATAAAATTGTTTCCCTTCTAATTCTTCTAATTCTAATTCTTCAGCTTTTAAAAGTGCTTCTAATAATTTTTCAGACATGAAGAACTCCTTAAAATAATCATTTTGAAATTAAAAAAATTATAAAAAACAAATAAATAAAAGTCAAGTTAATATATTTGGTTGTGGATCAAAAGCTTAAAAACAAATTGAAACACAAATTTTTAAAAATAAGAAGATTTAAGGGGTAATATGAAAGATTTTAACTATGGGAAAGAATATTGGTGGAGGCGGCGGGAATTGAACCCGCGTCCGGAGATAGTTCAGGTTAAACTTCTACAGGCTTAGCCTGTGTTTTGATTTCTCGTAGAAAGCCAGGCACAGGCACCTAAGCTTTCTACCAGGTAGGTTTTTTTCTCGGCTAAAGGAACCCTACCAATTCCTTTAGCCAAAGCCTGTTTAGGTCACACACCTTTAGACCCACAGGCAAGGTCTAAAGATGCGTGGCAGCTTTTTCTATTAAGCTGCCAAAGCGTAGGAGTATTCGTCGGCAGTTGTGTTTTTGCACCCTATTTAACGTGGGGGGTGCGACCACGGCCTGCAGTTTAACCCTACCTATCCCCGTCGAGCCCTCTTCGCCCCCATTTTTCAAAGAACTTTAATTTAAAATAACCCTTTTTTTATAAATTTCAAGCTTTAATATTAGAATCGGCAAAAAATGACTCTACAATATTTATAAATTCATTAACAAATTTAGATGAACCTATAAGTTGAGGATAGATCTCAAGCAAATTCTCATAATATTCCATTGATTTTTTATATTCCCCTGCTAATTTCGCACAGGTTGCTGCTTGGGAAAGAATTTGAGGAAGCTTTTTATAAGATGGAGCTTCTTCAAAAGCTTTTTCAATATAAAATAAAGCTTCTTTATAAAATTCAATATCCATAAGTTGCCGAGCAATCAATAAATAGGGATGAAGCTTTGTACTGGGACGATTAAGCCTAGCTCCAGGAATATGAACAATTACAGAAGAAATCCCAAGCATAGGATGAGTTGTTTCTACTAAATATGCCTTTAATCCTTTTTTAGAAATTTTATTCAAAATATACTCTATTTCTACTTTAAAATCTGGATGAGAAAAATAAGGTAAGTGTTCAAATGAAATTTTTCCCCCTTTTAATAAAAATTTAGCATCATCTAAATCTTTAAATTTTAAAAAACAAAATGTAGGTCCTCCGGGTTTATTTAAAATAAATTCTCGATAGAGAACTTGAGCTCTATGTTGAACTAACTCAGTTATAGCTCTTATTAAAGCTATATTTGGATTAGGATGGGTACCTGCAGCACCATAAACTTTAAGAGTTGGTGTAGGAGCTAATGAATCATAAGCAATTATAGCTACGGTAGAAACCCCTAAATCTAAAGAAAAATCTTTTATAAATATTTCAATTCCTGAAGATAAAATTTTTTTTAGTGAATCCTTTATCAATGGATTCTCGATAGAATCAATTTCAATAGTAGGAACTTCTAATCTTTCCTCCATAACGATAGAGATACAGTGTCTCTCAATAATTTCACATAAAGCTTGAAGTGTTGCTTCTTCTAAGGTATTTCCTGCTGCCCAACCTGTTGTTCCATAAATTCTATAAAACCAGTATAAGGGGAAGATTACTTTTTTAGATTCTATAAGGTCATAAGCTTCAACCCAACGCAATTTAATATTTTTTAATTCTTCTAAGAAGCTATTTTCTCTAAAAACACTATGTAAGGGAAAAAGTAAAGATTCAAGAGGTATAGTATTTCCTTTTAGGTTAATATAGGAATCTATAAAGGGATTGGCATTTAATAAAAAAGAGAAATTACTATACCTTTCTATCAATTCCATAAGGGCACTTGCTTCTGCTTGTTCAGGAGTTATACCTTTACCAAAACTATCTCCTACTCCCAAACTCTTACTTATTTCTTCCTCGACTCTATATAAATATACGGGTATACCTATTCTATCTAAATTATCTATCCTTAAAACTTCTTTGAGGATAGGTTTTTCAGTTTGATTAAGTTTTTTAAAGACTTTTTCTATTGTTTCAATGGGAGAACAAGCTTTTTCCTGAGCATAGGTATATTTTTTAAGACAAGACTTAAGCATAAAGTTATTCTAATTTTTTAAGAGTATTTCTATATTTTTCAGGTACAGTTTCAGGAAATTGGGTATAATGAATTATTCCTTTTTCGTCTTTATAATAATAAATTTCTAAAGACTTTTCTTGCTCTTTAGAAATATCTGGAGAATTTGTTTTTTCTTTATTAATTTTTAAATATTTCTTAATTTGTTCAAGCTTTTTGGGACCTATTCCTTTAACTTTTAATAACTCTTCAATAGACCTGAAGGGGCCGTTTTTTTCTCTATATTCAACAATATTTTTGGCTATTTTTGGACCTATTCCAGGTAGTTTTTCTAACTCTTCAACTGTAGCCTGATTAATATCTATTTTGTTTGTAGAAAAAGAATAAAAAGGAATAAGTAAAAATAAAATAACTATAAAAATTGATTTAATAAAAGAAAACATTTATAAAAAGTTATATAAGGGGAGAGAAGTATAAAAACTTCTTGCTCCCCTTATATAGGAAATTTTTAATTTGATAACTTAATTATACACAACCTGTTGGTTTAGGAAGACCTGCCATTTTACAAGCACCTTTACCAGGACCAGAAGGAAAGAGTTCATAAATTTTCTTTAAAGGATAGCCAGTCACTTTAGAAAAAATTCTAACCATGGGTGCAACACCATTTTTCCTGTAATAATCCTGGAGAAATTTAATGCATTTCCAATGCTCCTCTGTGAGCTCTTGAATACCCTCTAAATGTTTTACATAATCTACCCATTCTGGACACCATTCATCTAAACCACCCTGTAAGAAACCATCCTCATCAACCTCAAATTTCTTACCTTTCCATTCTACTATTGGCATAGAACCACCTCCCTTTTTAATTTTTTCATTTGAAATATATTTTTATATATTTTTAAAAAATTGTCAAGAGTTGTAAAATCTTTAAATTTCTTTAATTACAGGTACCTCATCACATTCTGGAAATTTACTACATCTTATACAATCAGCCCAAACTTTATGAGGTAACTCATTTTTAGTTATTTTTCTAAACCCCAATTTTTCAAAAAATTCAGGTACTCTGGTTAAAGCAAATACTTTTGGAATTTCTAAAATTTTAGCCTCTTCTATACAAGCTTCTACTAATTGAATACCTATTCCTCTTTTTTGATATTCTTCACTTACTACTAAAGATCTTATTTCTGCTAAATCTTCCCAGCAAATATGAAGAGCACAAGCACCTACGATTAAATCCTTATCTTCATAAACAAAAAAATCTCTTAAATGTTCATAAAGTTCTGCTAAGGGACGAGGCAATACATCTCCTTTTTTGGAAAAATGTAATATAAGTCTATAAATATATTTAATATCTGAAATTTTAGCTTTTCTTAACATTAAAATTATTTTATTTCGGTTACAAAAGGATGCTCTACATTCAAATCTTTGGCTATTTGGGTAATATATTTTTTTGCTTCTTCTTTAGTTGAATATTTTCCTACATATACTTTATATAAAATTTCACCATTAGTTTTATATTCTTTCATAAATGCTTTATATCCTTTGGATATAGCATTATCTTTTAATTTTTCAGCAATTTCTTTTTTTGAAAAAGCACCTATTTGAACAGAATAAAATACTGTAGGAATTTCTTTAATCTGAGTAGCGATTTTAGCTACTTCTTTTTTTTGATACTTAGCTTTCTTTTTTTGTTCTACTGGAACTTCTTTTTTAGCAATCTCTTCTTTAACCGGTTTTTCAGAAGATGGAGGTGGTGAAATTTTTACAGGTGCAGGTGGGGTAGTCTCATTTGATACTGAAGGTGCTGGGGGTGGTGTAGTTTCATTTGATAAAACCACTGGAGGGGTACTTGGAGCTTGAGAGGGAACAGGTTGTTCTAGTACTATTTCTTCTTTTTGTGCCTTCTTTTCTATTTTAGTTCCTACCCATACCCCTATTACAAAACTCCAAATTAAAAGAGACAAACCAAATAAGATAATAAAAACCAAAGCTAATCTACTAACTTCAATTTTAACTTTTTTTTCTTCCATCCCCTACCCCCTTTTTACATTTTTTTAGGAGCTGATACTCCTAAAAGCTCTAATCCATTTTTTAAAATTATTTTGCAAGCTAAACATAAACCAAGACGTGCATAAGTAAGAGACAAATCTTCTGTTAAAATTCTATATTTAGAATAGTATTCATGAAACTGTTTAGCAAGTTCAAGAAGATAGTAGGTAATTTTATAAGGTGCTAAAGATTGAGAAGCAGATTCTATCACTTCTTGAAATTCTTCAAATTTTTTTAACAATTCAATTTCTTCTTTTTCATTAATTTTTTTAAAATCTACATTTTTCCAAGATATTTCATTTATACCACTTTCTTTTGCTTTTTCAAAGATACTACAAATACGGGCATGAGCATACTGTACATAATAAACTGGATTTTCTTGAGATTGTTTTTTTGCAAGTTCAAGATCAAAATCTAAAGGGGAGTCAGCTGATCTGGAAAGGAAAATAAATCTTGTTGCATCAACACCAACTTCTTTTACCAATTCTTTTAATTCTAAAAATTCTCCTTCACGAGTAGACATGCTCTTTTTCTCTCCGCTTTCAATTAAATTAACCATTTGAATAAGGAGTATTTTTAATCTCTCCTGATCAATTCCAAAAGCTTGTAAAGCTGCTTTTAATCTGCTAATATAACCATGATGATCAGCACCCCATATATTTATAGCTATATCAAAATTTCTCTCCATAAATTTTTCATAATGATAAGCTATATCTCCAGTAAAATAAGTAGCTTCTCCATTAGAACGTATTAGAACCCTATCTTTTTCGTCTCCAAAAAGAGTAGCTTTAAACCACAAAGCTCCTTCTTTTTCATAAATTAATCCCTTTTCTTTTAAAATATTTAGAACCTTATCCACTTTACTATTTTCATAAAGGGAACTTTCTGAATACCAATTATCATAAAAAACTCCAAAATTTTCAAGGTCTCTTTTTATATCTTCTAAAATCAATTTTATAGCCAACTCTTTACAAACTTTGATAGCTTTTTCTTTTTCCATAAAAATCAAATCTGGATATAAATTAAGGACCTCTTTAGCGATATCATAAATATACTTTCCTTTATAGTAATCTTCAGGAAATTGTATATTTTCTCCTGAAAGTTCTTTGGCTCTTAAATAAACCGATTCCCCCAAAATATCCATTTGAGTTCCTTTGTCATTAATGTAGTATTCCTTGGTTACTTTATACCCTGTAAAGTTGAGTACCCTTGCCAATGAATCACCATAAGCTGCTCCTCTACCATGACCTATATGAAGAGGTCCTGTAGGATTAGCTGAAACAAATTCAATAAGTACTTTCTTTCCCTTCCCCAAATCTATTTTTCCATATTCATCTTTTAATTCCAAAATCTTCTTTAAATTTTCTATATAATATTGAGGGGAAATCCAAAAATTTATAAAACCAGGATTAACTACATCTATTTGAGAAAAAATAGGTGTCTTTTCTTTAAGTTTTGAAGCTAATTTGTTAGCTATTTCCATAGGAGAAAAATTTAGCTTATTTTTTAAGACTAAGGCTACATTAGTAGCATAATCTCCATAAATTTCTTTTTTTGGTTTTTCTATTTCAAAAACAAGCTCTCCTATTTCTCCAAAAAGTTCTTTGATAGCTTCCTCAATAAGTTCTTTAATCTTTCTTTTTATCACTTTCTAACTCCTTTTTCTCTTTTTTAAGTTCTTTTAAAAGTTCTGGATCTGGAGTATAATCGGGACACTTTATAGGAGCGGTGCTATCAAAGGAAAACTGTTTGACACAAACACTTCTCCAAGCACATGTAGCACAAAGAATAGGTAGTTCTTTTTCTTGATTATTATTTTTTTCCATATTTTAACCTTCCTCCAAAGTTTTTATTTTAAAACATCAATTGCTTTATATTTTACACCATCCCAATATTTATACATCCTTTTAATAATTTCAAAAATTTTATTTTCATATTTAACATCAAAAGAGAAGTAATCTGGTATATTCGCCCAAAATTCGAGCCTTTCTTTACTCATAGGATGAGGAAAGCTTAGATAAAGGGAATGTAAAAGTATAGCTTTTCCATTTAAAATTTTTCTTTTTGATCCATATTTTGTATCTCCAACAATAGGATATCCTTTTTTCGATAAAACTGCTCTTAACTGGTGTTTTCTTCCTGTAAAAGGCATTAATAATAAAAAAGTTTCCTTCCCAAGAGAATAAAGAGTAGAATAGATGGTAATAGCTTTTTTAGCATTTTCAGAGACTCTTTTTAAAACAATAGCTCTTCTCTTTATATTATCCCACAATAAATAGTCTTCCCATATCCCTTCTCCCTCTAAAATACCCTCAACTTTTGCGATGTATAACTTAATAACTTCTTTTTTTTGAAAGCTTTCAAAAAGTCTCTTTGCTGACTTACTTCTTTTTGCAAATACTAATATCCCTGAAACTTTTTTATCTAATTTATGTACTACACCTAAAAATATATCCCCAGGTTTTTTATCTCTTTCTTTTATAAAATCTTTTAAAATCTTTAAGAGAGATTCTTCATTTCTTTTTGTTCCCTGAACAACAAGTCCTGGTGGTTTATAAACAACAAGAATATATTTATCTTCATAAATGATTTCAGGGATTTTCTTCAATTTTTTCATATTTTTCTTTAAGCTCTAACATTTTTTGTTTCTGTAATCCCTTGGTTTGGGGCGCCTTTTGGAAGAATTCTTCAGGGATACCAAAAATTCTAAAAATAAAGTCAAAAATTCCTTTACCTATACTACTTGGATGCAAAGGAATAATACTATAATTTCTATAAGAACCTGTCACTTGTAAAGGTAAATAAACAAGCATTCTCGGTTTCCCAAGAATTAATTTTCCTAAATAGGGAATTTTTTCTATAATTACATCTATAGTTTTAAAGGGAGATACATAAAAAGTAAGATTTAAATTTTCTTTAGATAAATCTACAATTCCTTCTCCAAAAAGTCTAAAACCAATTGCTGATAAAAATCCATTGTCTAATTTTAAAGTACTATTTTCAATAGTAGTGTTTATACTAAGTTCCTCATATTCAAGAAGATTGTTTTCTAAATTAGTTACCTTTCCTCTAAATAGATCTATAGGACTGAGAAATGCAAGAACCTTTGCTAAAACAGGAACTCTATATATATATCCTTTATTTGAAGTTATTTCAAGAACCCCTTCACTTTTTTTAATAAGTTTTTCCTTATCTCCTTCTGCATAAAAATAGCCCTTTAATTTATAGGGTCCTTCTAAAATTGCTTCAGGCATTTCTTCAGGATATAAACAGGAAAATAGATCTAAAAAATCACCCTTTGAAGGAAAAACCTCTACAAAGGTATATTGAGAATTGGAAGTCTTTTCATATATAGCCTGTCCATTAAGCCCACAAAAATGAAAATTAGGTATTTCAACCATAAGTAGTTTATTTCTATTATCAAAAATCAATTCTCCATTTATATTTTCAAATTGATGAGAGGTAGGTAATATCAAATTGTCTACATGAAGGTTTATATTAATCACTAAAGGAATTTCATCCAAAATTTGAAAAATATCTTTAGGTTTTTCTGAGGGTTTTTCTTTTTTAATAAGTTTTCTTAAATCTGCATCCTTACCAGATAAATTTCCACTTAAATAAAGATAATTTTTTTTCTTACTAAGTGTAAAATCTCCTTTTATCTGATGACTATTCCATTTTAAAGCAAAGTCATTTATCTTTAACTTTTCCTCAGTAAAATTCCCCAGAAGATCTACAGAAAAAATAGGAGTACCATTATAAAAATATTTAAGATTATCAAGTTTTAAATAGCTATCTTGAGAAATTAAATGGGAAGTTAAATAAAAATCAAACAAATTTTTGATATTTTTAGTTTCTAATTTATTAGGAATGCTTAAATTTAAAGATGTTTCTAATTTTCCAGAAAAGCTATGTTTTTTAAGATCAAAAACCTCTGATAAATCTTTAAGCTCAAGTTTACCATTTGCTTTTATATCTGTTTGATTAGACTGCCTCTTTATTTGAATCTTTAAATCTGAAGTTTGATCCAAAAATAAAGCATTTAAGCTCAAATAATCCTTTTTCTGATTCAAATCTAAATTAAGATTATGTTCAGATATTTCATGATCACCTAAATAAGAAATTGTGCCATTATCATAAATAACTTTAAAGTTTTTAAATTTAACTGGAGTTTTTATAGAAACTTCTGGAAATACGTTTGAAAACTTTTCGAGCTTATTTTTTAACTCTTTATTTAGTTCCCCATTCCCCTCTACAACAATTTTTTTATTATTGATTTTTCCTCTAACTTTAAAAAATGAATCTTTCACTTTAACTAAGGTATCATCAAAAGTAAGTTCTCCTTTCTCATATTGAAAAGGAAGGTTTTCTGTTTTTAAATCAAAGATTTCTTTTTCATAGGGAACTTGAAAGGAAATATTTTTTACATTACCCTTAGCTATAAGATCTTTATTTAAAAAATCCACTTCTGAAGAATCTTTGTTTTTAAGAAAATTTAAATTGTCTTTATATTTAAGATAATCAAAGTATATCCCATCAAAGGAAACATTATATTTAGAAATGAGATCCTTTATTTTCTCGTTTTTCTTACTAAGTTCTTCAACAAATTCTTGAGAAATCCATACTTCCTTAGCAAGCATATCTATATCTAAATTTTTTAAAGAGAGCTCTCCTGTTAAATCTTTTATATATACATCTTTAGAAGAAAGAAAAATGTTTTTAGCAAAGATTTTATTGAAATCATAAACTAAGTTTCCTTTTTCTATTAGAATCTCTTTTTTATAATAGGGGATTTTAACTAAGAGATTGTTCAGAAGAAGACCAATTTCTCCTTTTATATTTGTTATTTCACCCTTTAGTTTTATAGCTCCTTCTAATCTTCCATTAAATTCATATTCTTTAAAATATTCACGATTTTCCATAAAAAGGGATAAAATATCTATGAAATCTTTAGCAGAACTGTAAAAATTTCCCTCTATAAATAAATCTGGATTTTTTTTGTTAAAATCTAAATTTAAAACTTTTATTTTTAAAGCAACATCTTTATTTATTGAAGCATTTCCTTCAAAATTCAAAACCCCCTTTTCTAAACTAATTTCCCCTTGAATATCCTCAAAATCAAAAGGAAGTTCTGAGATTCTAATTTTTCCTTTCTTAAGATTTGCTTTTAAAGTTAAATTCTTAATTTGAAAAATATCTTCTATATTTTTCCCTGAGGTTTCTATTTTTATATGGTAAAATTCCCCTCCCCTAAGAACATTTAAGAATTCCTTTACATCCTTATTTTCAGGAAAAATCTTTATTAAAAGGCTTTCAATATCTGAAAAATTAAGTTCCTTAGCATTTACTAAAACCTTATATCCTCCTTTATCTTTGACTAAATCAAGAGATCCATTTATTTTAGGATAATTTATTATTAAAGGATTAAGATCAATCTTTGTTTGAGCTTTATTAGAAATTATCAAACCCTCTATATAACCACCTAATAATTTTTCAGAGGGAGCTCTTTTTAAAAATACATAAGGATTTGATATAACAAAGGCTAAATTAAGGGTATCCTTTTCAAAAACTATTTCACTTTTAATGTCTAAAGAAGTCCTTAAAATCCCATATTCAGCTATTTTCTTTAAATTAGATAGATTTAAATTTTTGATCTCTAAGGAATTTTCAGAAAAAAGATTCCTATAGTTAAATCTTCCTTTAAAATTTATGCTTTCAAATAGGTCTGCTTTAGAAGTTAGTTCATATAAAGCTTGATTTTTATCTACTCTAAGTTTTAAATTTAAATTTCTAAATTTGACCCATCCTGAGGGTGTTTCATAATCCAAATTTGTATTATTTGCATTTAAATATAAAGGATGTAACTTTGAAAAAGTTTCCACAAGGTCTTTTAAACGAAAGGGCTTTTCGGTCTTGTAAATTTTTAAATAGGCATTTTTAGTTTCTATTTTTTTGGGAATAAAATTAAATTTTAAAATTTTAGGGAGGGAAAAAATAAAATTTCCCTCTGGTAAAAATAACTCATATTGAGGAGATTTGAAAGATAAGTTTTTAATAAAGGCTTTTTTTTGTAAAATTTTAACTTTAATTTCATCATAATTTAGCTCTATTTTATAGTTTTCTTTTAAAAAATTTGAGAACCTATTTTTAATTTGGGGATTATTTAAAAGATAATTAAAGTTTAAAATTATTAAGAAAAAACTTAAAATTAAAAAAAGAAAAAATCCTAAAAAAATAAAGGCAACTTTTTTAAACATAATTTGAAAAATTTTATCTTATTTTATTGAAAGAGGCAAGAGTTATTTTAATTAGAAAGAAGTTTTAGAGATAGATTTATCGCTGAAATAAAGCTTTTAGGATTTGCTATTCCTTTACCAGCAATATCATAAGCTGTGCCATGACAGGGAGAGGTCCTAATAATTGGGAGTCCTAAGGTAACATTTACTCCATCTTCAAAATGAATGAGTTTAAAAGGAATTAAGCCTTGATCATGGTAAAGAGCAATAATTAAATCAAATTTTCCTTTATAAGCCCAATAAAATAAACTATCTGAAGGATAGGGTCCATAAAGAGGGATGCCATCTTTTTTACATTTTTCTACAGCTTTTTCTATAATAGTTTTTTCTTCGTCACCCAAAATCCCACCTTCTCCGGCATGAGGATTTAGTCCACAAATAGCCATTTTAGGATTCTCAACTTTGAGTTTTTTTAGAAATCCGTAAGAAAGTCTTGCGGTATTAACTATTTTTTCAATATCTATATTTTGGAAAACCTCCTTTAAAGGAATATGTATGGTTACTAAGGAAACTATCATTTTTTCTCCATAAAAAGCCATTACATATTTATCTACATTAAACTCCTTAGCTAACCAATCTGTATGTCCTGAATAATTAATTCCTATTTTATTAAGGCCCTCTTTACTAATAGGGGCTGTAACAATAGCTTGAATTTCTTTATTTTTTGCTAATTCTATAGCTTTTTTAAAATAATTAGCCATAGCTTTATAACCTTCTAAATCTGGTTTACCAGGAATTATATCAAGATGAGAAAGAGAATCTATTTCCACTTCCTTAGGAATGGACAATCCAAGATTATTAGAAATATTTAAAAGAACCTTTTTATCTCCTATTATTACTATATTTTTTAAAATAGAGGGATTTTCTTTTTTAAAATAATCAAGAGCTTTCACAATAATTTCAGGACCAATTCCTGCAGGACATCCCATTGAAATAGCTATCTTAAAAAATCTCATAAAATATTTTTATTTCATCTCTTCAAAATCAGCATCAATTACATCATCTTTACCTTTTCCTTTTGAAGAACCTCCAGTTTCTTCTGCAGTACCTGTAGCTTTATGTGCCTTTTCTCTATAAAGCATTTCAGCAAGTCTATAAGATGCCTGTGTTAATTCATCACTTGCTTTACGAATAGCATTTATATCCTCTCCTTCCATTACTTTTTTAAGTTCTGTTATTTTTTCTTCGACTTCTTTTCTTAAGCTCTCAGGAACTTTATCTCCAAGTTCTCTTAAAGTTTTTTCTACAGAGTAAATTAAACTATCGGCCTGATTACGAGCCTCGGCAAGTTCTTTCTTTCTTCTATCCTCTTCAGCAAATTGCTCAGCTTCTTTTATTATTCTTTGAATTTCTTCTTCTGTCAAACCAGAGGATGGTCTTACTACAATCGATTGTTCTTTTCCTGTTCCAAGATCTTTTGCTGTAACATGTAAAATACCATCAGCATCTATGTCAAAGGTAACTTCAATCTGAGGAACTCCTCTTGGTGCAGGAGGTATTCCCACAAGGTCAAAACGAGCAATACTTTTATTATCTTTTGCCATAGGTCTTTCACCTTGCAATACATGAATAGTAACTGCAGTTTGATTATCTGTAGCTGTAGTAAAAATTTGACTTCTTCTGGTGGGGATAGTGGTTCCTCTGGGAATTATAACTGTAAATACTCCTCCAAGAGTTTCGATACCAAGAGAAAGAGGAGTGACATCTAAGAGTAGGACATCTTTCACCTCTCCTTTTAATACACCAGCTTGAATAGCTGCACCCATAGCCACTACTTCATCTGGATTCACTCCTTTAACAGGTTCTTTTCCAAAAATTTCTTTTACTTTTTGCTGAACCCTTGGCATACGTGTCATCCCGCCAATAAGAATCACCTCACTTATATCCTTAGGAGTAACCCCTGCATCTTGCATGGCTATACGACAAGGTTCTTCAAGCTTATCAATAAGGTCTTCAACTAAACTTTCAAGCTTAGCTCTGGTAAGCTTCATTATTAAATGTTTTGGACCAGAAGCATCTGCTGTAATAAAAGGAAGATTAATTTCTGTTTCTAAAGTGCTTGAAAGCTCAATTTTAGCTTTTTCTGCAGCTTCTTTTAATCTTTGTAAAGCCATTTTATCTTTTCTTAAATCTATACCATGCTCTTTTTTAAACTCTTCTGCAATATAGTCTACAATCCTCATATCAAAATCTTCTCCGCCTAAGAAAGTATCTCCTGAGGTTGCTTTTACTTCAAAAACTCCCTCTCCAATTTCTAAAATGGAGATATCAAAAGTTCCTCCTCCAAGATCAAAAACAGCAACTAATCCCTCTTTTTTCTTTTCAAGACCATAAGCTAAACATGCTGCTGTAGGTTCATTAATTATTCTTATGACATTAAGCCCTGCAATTCTTCCTGCATCTTTAGTAGCTTGTCTTTGAGTATCATCAAAATAAGCTGGAACAGTAATAACTACATCTTTAACTTCCTGTCCAAGATATTCTTCTAAATCCTGTTTAATTTTTCTTAAAATCATAGCAGAAATTTCTGGAGGACTATACCTTTTTCCTCTTATTTCTACATGAGCATCTCCATTAGGTGCTTCTACAATTTTATAAGGAACTCTTTTTCTCCATTCTTGCACTACAGGATCATTAAATTTTCTTCCCATGAGTCTTTTAATGCCATAAATAGTATTTTCAGCATTTATTATAGCTTGTCTCTTAGCTGGAAGTCCTACTAAGATTTCTCCATTTTCTTGAAATGCTACCACAGAAGGTGTAGTTCTTGTCCCTTCGCGATTAGGGATTACTTTAGGTTCTCCTCCCTCAAGAATAGCTACACAAGAATTGGTAGTTCCTAAATCAATCCCAACAATTGGTGTTTTTCCTGCCATTTTTTCTCCCCTCCTTTAAATAAATTTATTCATTTTCTATTATATTTTCTTCCTCTTCCTGAGTTGGTTCTTCTTTAACTTCTTTTTTACCTGTACACACACATACAAGTGCAGGTCTTATAATTTTATCATAAAGTTTATATCCCTTTTGATAAACCTTAGTTATACCACCATTAGGTATTTCAGGATGTTCTTCTGTAGATAAAGCTTCATGTAAATAAGGCTTAAAAGGCTCTCCTATAGAAGGTACAAATTGTTGTAATCCAAATTTTTCTAAGGTTTGAATTATAGCTCTCAAGGTTAATTCTACTCCCTCTTTTAGAGCTTCTTTATTTTCGGATTTTTCAAAAGCTTCTAAAGCCCTTTCCAAATTATCAATACTTGGTAAAAGTTCTTTAAATACTGTCTCTAAAGCAAATTTATAATATTCTTCTTTTTCTCTTTTAAAAGCTTTTTTTAAATTCTCAAGTTCAGCAGCGTATCGTAAAGCAAGATCTTTCCAATATTTAATTTCTTCCTCTTTTTGTTTTAATTGTTCTTCTTTTTGTATTTCCTCTTGAAGTTCCTTATTTTCAGTGCTAACTTGAGTTTCTTTTACCAATTCTTCCATTACAAAAACCCCCAAAAACTTTACTTTTTAACTCTTTAAGTTATGATAAAAATTAAGACTTATATTTTATTTTTCCAGAGGTATAAATGAAAAAATGTTAGAAAAATGGCAAATTAGAGAAATTGTAAAATCTGCACTTAAAGAAGATCTGCCTTTTGGAGATATAACTTCTGAAATTTTAATTCCTTCAAAACTTTATGGTAAAGCCTTTTTTTTAGCAAAGGAAAAACTTGTTGTGTGTGGTAAACCTGTTGTTGAAGAAGTTTTTAATCTAATAGATCCAGAAATAAAAATTATTTGGCAAGTTGAAGAAGGAAGTGAAGCTCCCGCTCAAACTAAATTAGGTTTTGTGGAGGGAAATATAAAAAGTATTCTAAAGGGAGAAAGAGTAGCTCTTAATTTTTTTCAACATCTCTGCGGTATTGCTACATATACCCGAAAAATTGTTCAAAAATTAGCTCCCTATTGTACTATAATTCTTGATACCAGAAAAACTCTTCCTGGATTAAAAATTCTTCAAAAATATGCTGTAAGAGTTGGAGGAGGTAAAAATCATAGATTTTCTCTCTCAGATGGGATATTAATAAAAGATAATCATATTAAAGCCTTAGGTGGAATAAAGGAAGTTATTAAAAAACTAAAAAATACTCCTCATTATCTCAAAGTTGAAATAGAAATTAAATCCTTTGAAGAACTGGAAATTCTTTTGAATTCTGAAGTTCCAGTTGACATAATTCTTTTAGATAACTTTCCTGCTGAAAAACTTAAAGAAGCAGTAAATATGATAAAATCTATTAAACCCCATATAAAAATTGAAGTTTCAGGAGGGATAACTCTTGAAAATATAGAGTCAATTGTTAAAACAGGAGTAGATTATATTTCTTCTGGAGCTTTAACTCATTCAGTTAAAGCTGTAGATATAAGTCTAAAGATTGATTCAATTTATAGTTATTAAAATAGAGGGGGCTTTAAAGCCCCTCTCTATCTTTTTAGAGATTAGCAAAGGTTTTTTCAAGAGGAGGAACAACTTCTTTCTTTCTGCTCATTACTCCAGGCAACCAAACACTTTTACCTTCTAATTTCTTACCAAAAGTAATCTCTATAATCTTAGGTTCATCAGTTATAACCATTAATTCTGTTCCCTCTTTCATAATATCTGTAAGCATAAGAACTACAGTATGATAAGCTCCTTCGCTTTTGATTTTATTTAATTCATTATAAATTTCTTCCAATCTTCCTTCTACCATTGCTAAATCTATAAGTTCAATTTGTCCTACTCCTACTTTTTTACCACTCATATTATAATCTTTAAAGTCTCTCATAATTATGTCTTTTGCTGTCATTCCAGATACATCAGAAAGTTTAGATTTAACTTCCACACCAAATTTAATTATATCATCTATACCCACAATTTTAGCAAGTTCTTCTGCTACTTCTTTATCCATAGGAGTAGTAGTAGCTGATTTAAATACTACAGTATCACTTAAAATTGAAGCTAAAAGAAGTCCTGCTAAATCCTTAGGAAGAGCAACTCCTGTTTTGTCGAAGAGAAATTTCAAAACAGTTGCTGTACATCCCACAGGAAAGTTTACAAAAAGTATAGGATTAGGAGTTGTTACATCTCCAATTTTGTGATGATCAACTACTGCTACAATTTCAGCTTTATCAATATTGTCTAAACTCTGAACCTTATCTGAATGATCAACTAAAGCAACTGTTTTACCTTCACCATCAGTTATAATTTCGGGAACCTTAGCACCAAATTTTTCCAATACAAATTTGGTTTCTGCATTAGGTTCTCCTTGAATTACAGGAACTGCTTCTTTATCAACTTTCATAATTTTACAACCTGAATTTTTCCACTCATTCAAAAGATAAGCAAATACAATAGCAGAGCAAACAGAATCTGTATCGGGTTTCTTGTGACCAACTACATAAATTACATGTTCCATATTACACCTCCTAAGTTTATTTTTTTTAAATGTCTTTAAAAAAAGTTAAAATTTATTATTAATTATCTTTTTATCTTGTCAAGATTTAAATTTTCCTTTATAATTTTATAAAAATTAATTTTTTCCAAAAATTTTAAGTTAAGCCTCTTAATTAAAGTTTTTTTTATTTTTTCCGAATTTTATAGCAGATAATAGATAAAACAATGGAAAGAGAAGCTGTTAGAATAGACGTGATCCTACCTTTTAAAGCAGAAAAAATATCTTCTGAAGAAGTAAAAAATAAAATTGCTCGAATTATAGGAGATATTCCTCTTTTTTCTTATATTCCTTTAAAAGATACCATAGATGAAAGTTTAAATGCCTGGCTTAAATTAATCAATGCTAAATTAGATTATCTAATAAGTGTTTTGACAAGAGAAAAAGAGGGTTTTAATGATCTTCCTTTTCAAAAGATCAATATAAGTGAAAAAGGAATTAGATTCCCATCTGAAACCCCTTATGAAATAGGAGATTTCGTTGAAATTAAAACTGTAATTGATATTTATCAACCCTTAGGATTTTATCTTTATGGTGAAGTTTTAAGATGTGAAAAAAAAGAAAATTATTATGAAGTAGCAATAAAATTTATTAACCTCCCTAAGGATATAAAGGAAAAAATCAGCTATTTTATCTTTTGTAAAGAAAGGGAATTCATCAGAGAATTGAGGTCCGAATAATGCCTTCTGCAGTGGGATTATTTATAGTATTAGTATGTGTTTTTGGAGGTTATGCTCTTGAACGTGGTAACTTTTCAGTAATAATCCAACCTGTTGAATGGATGATCATATTTGGAGCTGCTTTTGGAGCCTTATTTACTGCTTCATCAAGTACTGCATTAAAGGGTGTCTTTCAAGGAGCGGTTCAAGCTTTAACTAAACCTCAAATATATACAAAACAAGATTTTATTGAACTCCTTCTTCTTTTAAATGAAATTTTTAGAAAAATAAAAAAAGAGGGGTTAATTTCTATTGAACAAGATATAGAAAATCCAGAGGCAAGTAGAATTTTTTCAGCCTATCCTAAAATATTAAATAATCATATAGCGATTGATTTTATAAGAAATACTTTTAGATCTATTTTGACTACTAACATTACTCATTTTGAATTGGATGCTCTTTTAGAAAATGAGATAGAAATAATCCATCAGGAATTTAAAAGCCCTGTGGAAAGATTAGAAAAATTAGCTGACTCAATGCCAGGACTTGGTTTAGTCGCTGCAGTTTTAGGAATTATTTTAACTATGGGAAAGATTGATGAACCTCCTGAAGTATTGGGGCACCATCTTTCTATAGCTCTTGCTGGAACTTTCTTTGGAATACTAACCTGCTATGGAATTATGGCACCTCTTGCTCAAAAAATGGAATTTTTTTGTGAACAGCATAAAGAATACTTAAATGTAATTAAAGTAGCTATTGTTCATTTTATTGGAGGAGGAGCACCCCAAATAGCAGTTGAGTTTGCAAGAAGAAATATATCTCCCCATTTAAGACCCTCTTTTGAAGAATTAGAAAGTTTAATCAGAGGAAAAAAATAATAAATGAGCACACCCCCCATCATTATCAAAAAGGTTAAAAAAATAGTTGCAGGACATCATGGAGGTTCTTGGAAAGTAGCTTATGCTGACTTTTTAGCTGGAATGATGACTTTTTTTCTTCTTATGTGGTTAATTACCATTATGGAACCCAAACAAAAAGCTCAAATAGCTGCTTATTTTAAAAAATTTAATATTTTTCAAAAAGCAGGAATAAGTATGCTTATGGAATATTATAGAAGTGGAAAAATAAGTTCTCCAAAATTGCAAACCCTTTCCACAGAAATTCCACCAATAAAAGGAGAGGCTGAACATTTTAAAAGAATTATAGAAACTCGTTTGAAATCTCTTAGAGAACATGTTCTTATAAATATAGAGGAAGAAAAAGAAGTTCTTCGTTTAGAAATAATAGAACTTGTTAATAAACCTTTATTTTATAGTGGAAGTGCCGAATTAACACCAGATGCAAAAAAGATATTGGCATTCTTTGCAAAGGAGTTAGCAGAAAGACCTGTAACAATTGAAGTAGAAGGACATACTGATGCGGTTCCTTCAAGGAGAGGAAAAATAGGGAATTGGGAATTATCAACTGCAAGGGCTCTTTCTGCTATGTTAGAATTAGAAAGAAATGGAGTTCCTCCTGAAAAAATATTATCTGTTGCTGGATACGCAGATAATTTCCCATTATTTAAAGATAATCCTTTAGACCCAAGAAATAGAAGAATCACTTTGGTAGTTAAATTCCAAAAATCTACTTCTCTCCCTAAGGAATAAAAAGATAATTTTCTTTAATCTCTTAACCTAAAAACTACTTTAACTGGAACCTTATTAAATTCTAAAAATTTTCGAAAGCTATTTTCCATAAATTTTTCTATATGCTTAGGGATTTCATCAGGATTAATATTAATAAAAATTACAAATGTAGGAGGTTTTACTTCAACTTGAGTAGCATAATAAAATTTAATTCTTTTACCCTTTACATTAAAAGTATAATTTTTTTTCAAATCTTCTAAAATTTTATTTACCAAAGCGGTATTTACTCTTTTATTGTATTGCTGATAAACCTCTTCAATTAAGGGAAAAATTTGATTAACCCTTCTTCCAGTTTTTGCAGAAATCGTCAAAATAGGAACCCAAGAAATAAATCTGATGCCATATTTTATATTCTCTAACATAAGATTTCCTGCCTCTCTTTTAGTATCAAATAAATCCCATTTATTAACAAGAAGGATACATGCTTTATAATTTTTCTGTATCTGTCTTAATAATCTTTGATCTTGATTGGTTATCCCTTCTTCAGCAGTTATCATAAAAAGAACTATATCTACTTTTTTAATGGTTTCTAAGGCTTTATCTACACTAAATTTCTCTGCTCTCTTATCAATTTTGGTTCTTCTTCTTATTCCTGGGGTATCAATCAAGAGATATTTTCTCCCATCTGGTAAAGTTAAAAAAACATCTACACAATCTCTTGTAGTTCCTGGTATTTCAGAAACAATCATTCTTTCATAACCTAAAAGTCTATTAAGTAAAGTGCTTTTTCCTACATTTGGTCTTCCTATTATTGCAATTTTAATAACCTCAATCTCTGGTATCTCTTCTAAATGATCTTTAGCATATTTTTTTATTAGATCTTTTAATTGAGCAATATTTTTTTGATTCTTAGCAGATATAAAAACTATATTCTCAAAACCTAACTTGTAAAATTCTATAGCCCTTTCTTCGTCTTCTTTCCCTTCTACCTTATTAACTACTAAAATGACCTTCTTATCTTTCTTTCTTAAATATTCAGCAGTTATTAAATCTTCACTTGTAAGTCCTTCTTTAGCATCAACTACTAATAATACAAGATCTGCCTCAGCTAAAGTCTTGTCAACCAATTCAATGATAGTTTTATTAAAAAAATCCTTTCCACCCCAATTAATACCTCCTGTATCGATAAGAAGGATACCCTTTTTATCTTCTAATTCCGCATAGCCTTCGATTATGTCTCTTGTAATTCCTGGAGTTTTTTCTACAATAGCTTTTCTTTCACCTATTAAGGTATTAAAAAGAGTAGATTTTCCTACATTTGGTCTTCCTACAATGGCAACTTTGAACATATTACACATCCACTACACATTGAACTATCCATAAATTATTTTCTTTTTTTACTTCAGCCATAGTAAAAGTTGCTCCTTTTACTTCTACTCCGTAACCAAATTTCTCATGTAAATAGGTTTCACCTAATAATTCACCTTTTAGAATATATTTTCCATTTTTTTCTTTTATCTCTCCCTTAAATTCAAAAAAAAGAATCTTTTCAAGATAAAAAAGGCTTAAAACTTTATTTATAAACACTACCAACAATTCATCCAAAAATTCAGACTCAATTTCTATGGGATATTTTTTATTTAAACTCAAATCTTTCCAATTTAAATTTTCGACCAATAAAATTGCTAAAGCTTTTAAAATATTTGAAAAGGCTTCAGAAAGAGTTTCTCCATATCCTCTTATCCCTATGTCTGCACCATGCTCAAAAGTTTCAAATTTAGTCATATTAAAATCCTCCAAAATTTTATTTTTTATAAATTTTTATGGTATTCAAATTTTCTACAAAATTCATCTTCAAAATATAAAGGAACAAAAGGAAAAAGCGCTGAGAATAAAAAATTTTTTTTCTTCTCCCTTTCAAAGCATATTAAATAATAATCATCTTTTGGAAAAATAAAAATAGCTCCTACCCTTTCTGTAGAAAATTGTGGTTTATTAAATCTTTCTAAAACCTTTAAATACTCTTGATGAGGAAAATTGCTTCCTCTACCTGAAGTTAAAACAACTTTTGGATTTAACCAATTTATAATATTTTCATCTATACTGTATTTCGAACCATGATGTGGAGAAACCAAAATTTCTACAGGAAATATTTCCCCTTTTTCTTTCATGCGATAAAACCTTATTTTATCTATATCTCCAGGAAAAAGAATAGTTAATCCTTTATATTCTATATAAACAACTAAACTTTCTCGGTTTAGATCTTCATAGGGCATTTTACCAGGAAAAAGAAAAATTTCTGCATCCTTTATTTTTAAAGCTTCGGGATTTTTAATAGGATCTGGCAAAATTAAAATATTTGTTTTTTTCCAATTTTCAGGATCAAAATTTCCGGAAATTACTTTTTTCATATAAAAATTTTCTTTCAAAGTTTCTAATCCTCCACTATGATCCAGATCAGGATGGGAAATAATTGCAAGATCTATTACTTCTACACCAAGTTTATCTAAAACTGGTAACAAGTAAACTTTTGTCCAGTTAAAGTCTTTTAAATAATTTGGTCCTGTATCAATTAAAATAAAAGAATCTTTATTTTTTATTAAATTTGCACTTGCTCTTCCTACATCAAAAATTAAAATGTAAAAAGTTTTTTCATAAAAATAATAAATTGATAAATAAAAAATTAAACTAATTAAGCACCATAAAAGATATTTTTTATAATTTTTTATAAAGTGACTCAAAGCAATAAAAATTAATAAGCTAAAAATTGTAAAAAGTATGACCAAATTAATAGGTACTTTAAATTTATAGGTCCATTCAAAAAAAGGAATTTTAATGTAATAATCAAAAACTTTAGCTAAAATATTAGCTAAATTTAAAGCAATATTTTCATTTAAAAAAGATAAAAGAGCTATAAAAATAGAAAAGGGAATAAAAATAAAGCTCCAAAAAAATGTGGCTATAAGGTTATTAATAGGAGTTGCTAAAGGAAATGTTCCGTTAATATAAATTATAAAAGGAAATACAAAAAGACTCACTATAAAAGAAAGTAAAAATAGATAGAAAAAATAGTTAATACTTTTTAGAATAGTATTCGAAGTAGAAATAAGTTCTTTAAAATAGGTTTTGAATATTCTATCACCTATTATTAATCCTAAGGTTGCTACAAAAGAAAGCTGAAAGGAAAGATTCCCAATTAAATAGGGCTGAAAAATTAAAATCAAGGATGCAGTGAGAAAAAGTAATATTAAAGATGAGGTATTCCTAAAAAATAGCTTACTTATTATAAAAAGAGACAAAAATATAAATGCTCTGAAAGCTGGAGGGCAAAATCCAGAAAGAAGTAAAATTAAAAATGCTGAAGGTAAGGCCAATAAATAAGAAATATTTTGTAAAGGATAGCCTATTTTTATTAAAGGTGTAAATTTTAAAAGGTGATAAAATATTTTATAAAAAATACCAAAAAGAACAGCTAAATTAAAGCCAGAAATAGCTAATTGATGATAAAGTCCTTGATCTTTCAATTTTTCTTTATATTCTTCTGGAAAATTATATTCAACTCCTAAAACTAAAGCCTGAATAAGTCCTTTTGCTGTTCCAGATAGTTTTTCAGAAAAATTAAAAAGCTTATATCTAATTCTCTCTAAATTAAAATTTTTATTTTCTTCACAAACAAAACCTTTTTCTTTTAAAAATTTTAATTCTGCTTCTATTCCTTTTACTAAAAGCGAAGTTTCCTTTTCAAAAGAAAAAGGATTAAAATATTCTTGGTATTCTTTATTTTGAAAAGTTATAAGACACCTTTGTCCAGGAAAAAAATATTTTTTATCTGTTTTAAATATAAATTTTCCTAAAGACGCGCTAAATGCAGTATTTAAATATCCATAATAATATGGTTCTACTTTTTCAATGGTAGCTAAAAGTTCTATTTTCTCTGCTTTATGTTGATTTAAATAGGAATTTTTAAGATTTTTAAAATGAAAATAGCCTATTAAATAAAAAATAAGCAAAAATCCTAACCATAAACTTAAAAAATAACGATTTTTATAAAAAAGAAATATAAAAACAAAATATCCTAAAATAAAAAAAATTAAAATTAAAAAGGGAAATTTATAAAAACTGAGAAAAAATCCTAAAATAAAAGAGGAAGTAAGTATAAATATAGGTGTTTTAACTTCTTTTACCAAATAGTGCTTCTCCAATTCTTATAATAGTTGCCCCTTCTTCTATAGCAATTGTATAATCATTGCTTGTACCCATAGAAAGTTCCTTAAATTCTGAATTCATGTAAGTTTTTATTTTTTCAAAAATTTTTTGCATTTTCATAAAATAGGGACGTACTTTTTCAGGATCTTCTTCATAAGGTGGCAAACACATAAGACCTTTTATTTTTATTCTATTAAAATTTTTAACTTCTCCAATAAAATCCTCTAATTTTTCTGGATATACTCCTCCTTTAGTAGGCTCTTTACCGATATTTACCTCAACTAACACAGGAACTATTAAATTCTTTTTTTCTGCTTGTTTTTGAATTTCTTGAGCTAAGTTTATTCTATCTAAGGTTTGAATCATGGAAAATAAATTTAAGGCTTTTTTTACTTTGTTTGTCTGAAGCCTTCCTATAAAATGCCATTCTATAGGAAAATCTTTAAGTTCAAAAATCTTTTTTTCAGCCTCTTGAACATAATTTTCTCCAAACAATTTAATCCCCAGCTTAAAAGCTATTTTTATCTTTTCAGAAGTCTGTTTTTTTGAAGCCCCCAAAATTTTTATTTCTTCAAATTTCCTTCCTGATTTTTCACAGGCCCTTTGGATATTTTCTAATATTCTAAGGTAATTTTCTTTAAGTAAAGTTTCCCAATCCATTAATAATTCCCTTCTCTGTAATAATTATATTTACTTTTTGATCGTGTTTTTCTAAAGGTAAATTTTCAAATATTTGAAAGGAAAAAGCTACTCCAATTTTAAAAGCTTTTGTTTTTTTTAATATTTTATCATAAAATCCTCCCCCATAACCTATTCTTCCCTTTTTAAGATCAAAAGCAACACCAGGAACAAATATTATTTCAAAATTTTCTGGCTTTAATTCAGGATTTTCAAAAGGGGGCTCCAATAATCCAAAAGGACCTGGTCTAAGATCTGAAAAACTAAAAATTTGATGAAAGGTTAGAGTTTTTTCTTTAAGCCAAGTTTTAGGTAAATAAACTTTTTTACCTTCTAAAAAAGCTTTTCCTATTAAATATTCTAAGGATACCTCCTTATCTTTTGCAAAATAAAAAGCTATTTTTTGACTTTTTTTATATAAAGGTATGGGTTCTATTAATTTACAAATCTCAAGACTAAAATTTTTTAAAATTTCTGAGGAATATTTTTTCCTAAGTTGGAAAATATAAGATCTTATATGAGATTTAGAAAAATTTTCCATAAAAATAGCCCCCTGAAAAGGGGGCTATTTAGGTTATCTGGGAACTCCTCTTTTGGCTCTTTCTGCTACATAAAGTCTTGTTAAAGCCCTTTGTAAAGCAGCTCTTGCTCTTGCGTAATCTATTTCTTCTGTTCGGGCTAAATAAGCTTGAATCCTTTTTTCAGCTCTTTCCTTTGCTCTTAAAGCCCTTTCTACATCTATTTCGTATGCTCTTTCTGCTGCCTCAACCAAAAAAGTAATTTTATTTCTTGAAACTTCGCAAAAACCTCCACTTATAGCTACCCATTCCTCTTTATCTCCTACTCTATAATGAAGGGGACCAATTTTAACTGCTGCTATCATGGGAGCGTGATTAGCAAGTACTCCAAATTCTCCTTCAACTCCTGGTGCTGTAACTATATCAACCTCTTCACTAACAACTACTCTATCTGGCGTCACTACTTCAAGAAGAATCTTAGCCATTTAGCCCTCCATTATTTTCTTAGCCTTTTCTACAGCTTCTTCTATTGTTCCAACCATATAAAATGCTGGCTCAGGAAGTTCATCATGTTTTCCTTCTAAAATTTCTTTAAATCCTCTAATAGTATCTTCAAGTTTTACATATCTACCAGGTGTTCCAGTAAAATGTTCTGCTACATGGAAAGGCTGAGACAAGAATCTCTGAATCTTTCTAGCACGAGCAACTATTATTTTGTCTTCTTCAGAAAGTTCCTCTACTCCGAGAATTGCAATAATGTCCTGAAGGTCTTTATATCTTTGAAGAACTTGCTGAACTTGACGAGCAACTGTATAATGCTCCCATCCAATTATATTAGGATCTAAAATACGAGATTGAGAATCTAAGGGGTCAACAGCTGGATAAATTCCAAGCTCTGCAATTTGACGAGAAAGAACAACTGTTCCATCAAGATGTGCAAATGTAGTTGCAGGTGCAGGGTCTGTTAAGTCATCTGCAGGAACATAAATACATTGAACTGAGGTAATAGAACCTTTAGTAGTAGAACAAATTCTTTCTTGCAAAGCCCCAATATCTGTAGCAAGAGTAGGCTGATATCCAACTGCTGAGGGCATTCTTCCTAAAAGTGCTGAAACCTCTTGGTTTGCTTGAGTGAAACGATAAATATTATCTATAAAGAAAAGCACATCCTGCCCTTCTTCATCTCTAAAATACTCGGCTACTGTAACTCCAGTATGAGCAACCCTTGCACGATGCCCAGGAGTTTCATTCATCTGGCCATAAACAAGAGCAGCTTTATCTAAAACTCCTGAACGCTTCATTTCTAAATAAAGTTCGTTTCCTTCACGAGTTCTTTCTCCAGCTCCACAAAAAACAGAGATTCCTCCGTGCTCCATAGCAATATTATGAATCATTTCCATCATAACTACTGTCTTCCCAACTCCGGCTCCACCGAAAGTTCCCATCTTGCCACCACGAGGGAATGGAATAAGAAGATCAAATACTTTAATTCCTGTTTCTAAAACTCTAATAGTCGTATCTAATTCAGTTAAAGCAGGTGCTGGTCTAAAAATAGGATAATATTTATCAGAAACAATAGGGCCAGCTTCATCAACAGGATCTCCTGTAGCATTCATAATTCTTCCTAAGGTAGCTTTACCAACAGGAACCATTATAGGTGCTCCTGTAGCTAATACTGGATCACCTCTTTTTAATCCATCAGTATATTCCATAGCGACACAACGCACTATATTATCTCCTAATTGCTGAGCTACCTCTAATACCAAATTCCACTCTCTATCATCTATCATAGGATTAGTAGCCCTAAGACATTCAAGAAGCTTAGGAACTTTACCAGGAGGGAACTCCACATCAACTACACATCCCATAATTTGAACTATCCTACCTATTACTTTCTCTTCAGCCATATTTTAACCCCCTTTACTTAAATTCTTTTCTTTTATATTTAACCTTTAATAAGTGCTTCTGCTCCTCCTACAATATCCATTAATTCTTTAGTAATGGTTGCCTGTCTAACTTTATTATAAAATAAGGTTAACTGTTTTACCATATCTCCACAGGCTTTGTTAGCATTATCCATAGCTGTCATACGAGCTGCCTGCTCACTTACTGCAGTCTCAAGCATAGCTGAAAATACAAGAGTATTTATATAAAGAGGTAAAATTTGAGATAGAAGTTCTTCCTCCTCCGGTTCATAAATATAGGCATATGAAATCTTTTTCTCTCCTGGTTCTAAAGGTTTTTCAAAGCTCAAAGGAAGTAGTTTTTCCATCTTAGGAATTTGTCTTACTACATTCACAAAATATCCATATATAATATATACCTCATCCCATTCACCTGCAAGATAGGCCATCATAGCAGAACGGGCAATTTTACGAGCATCTTGCATTAAAATTTTGCCCATTATATTAAGATAACTCTCTCTAATAGCAACCTTTTTTCTAAAATAAGTGAACCCTTTCCTACCTACACAAATAAGTTCAACCTCTTTTCCTTCCTTTTTAAATCTATCTATAGCCTTTTCTGCTTCTTTTATTAAATTTGAATTAAAAGCTCCACATAATCCTTTATCTGCAGTTATTAAAATTATCCCTACCTTTTTTACTTCTCTTTTTTGTAAAAAGGGAATTTTTTGAATATTTATCCCACCCGCACTTAATACATTATCAATTGCTTCTTCAAATTTTCTTCTATAAGGACGGAAACCCTCTAACCTCTGCTGTAAAGTACGTAATTTAGCTGAAGCAACCATATTCATAGCTTTAGTGATTTGACCAATTCTTTTAACAGCTTCTATCTTTCTTCTAATATCTCGCAAAGCTGGCATGTTTTATCCTCCTCTAAAGGTACCACCTTTAGTTTTTTATGGTACTGGAACAGGTTCTATATTATTTCTCTTTTTAAATTCTTCATTAAATTCTCTAAATACCTGCTTCATTTTTTCTTCTAACTCTGGACTAATTTCTTTCTTTTCTTTTATTTCTTTGTAAATTTCTGGATATTTACTTTCTATAAATTCATAAAGCTCCTTTTCATATTGAGCTAAAACTTCTAAAGGCATTTCATCTAAAAATCCTCTTGTTCCTGCAAATAATATACAAACCTGTTTTTCAACTGGAAGAGGTTGATACTGAGGTTGTTTAAGAATTTCAACAAGTCTTGCTCCTCTATGTAAAACTCTCTGGGTAGCTCTATCAAGTTCAGAACCAAATTGGGCAAAAGCTGCTAATTCTCTATATTGAGCAAGTTCCAGTCTTAATCTACCTGCAACCTGTCTCATAGCTTTAATTTGAGCTGCTCCACCAACTCTAGATACAGAAAGCCCAACGTTAATAGCTGGACGAATACCTGCAAAGAATAAACCAGGCTCTAAGTAAATTTGTCCATCTGTAATGGAGATAACATTTGTAGGAATATAAGCTGAAACGTCACCTTGCTGAGTTTCTACAATAGGTAAAGCTGTTAAAGAACCTCCACCATAAGCATCATCTAATTTAGCTGCCCTTTCTAAAAGTCTTGAATGGTTATAAAAAATGTCTCCTGGATAAGCTTCTCTTCCAGGAGGTCTTCTTAAAAGGAGTGAAATTTCACGATATTCTGCTGCTTGTTTTGAAAGGTCATCATATATAACTAAAGCATGTCTTCCTGTGTCTCTAAAATATTCTCCTATAGCGCAAGCTGAATAAGGTGCAATCCATTGTAAAGCAGCAGAATCAGAAGCACAAGCTGCCACTACTGTAGTATATTCCATAGCTCCATATCTACGTAAAGTCTCTATAATTTGAGCAACAGTAGATTTTTTCTGACCTATAGCACAATAAATACAATAAACATCTGTATCTTTTTGAGCTAAAATAGCATCTATAGCTATAGCAGTTTTTCCAGTCTGTCTGTCACCAAGAATTAATTCTCTCTGCCCTCTTCCAATAGGAGTCATGGCATCTATTGCTTTAATTCCAGTATACATAGGTTCATGAACAGGTTTTCTCTTAATAATTCCTGGAGCTTTTATTTCAATTCTCCTATATTCTTTTGCTTCAATTGGCCCTTTCCCATCTAAGGGTCTTCCTACTGGATCAATTACTCTTCCAATAACTGCTTCTCCTACAGGAATAGAGGCAACCCTTCCTGTTCTTTTAGCTATGTGTCCTTCTAAGATTTTGGAATAATCTCCCATTATGGGGATACCAACATTATCAAATTCTAAGTTTAAAGCAATCCCTACTTCTCCACTTTCTGGAAATTCAATAAGTTCCATATATTCGCAATTCCTTAAACCAAATACACGAGCAATACCATCTGCAACTGATATAACAACTCCCATTTCATCAAGATCTATTTTTTTCTCAAACTCCTCAATTCTTTTTTTAATTAGATCACTAAGTTCTTGTGCTTTTATGGCTTCCATTTATAACACCTCCCCTTTTATTATTTCTTTAAACTTTCCTAATTGAGTTTTTAAAGTTCCATCAAATATTAAATCCCCTATCTTTATTTTAATTCCTCCTATAATTCCTTCATCTACCTTAGATTCTAATATAACTTCTTTTTTTAGATATTCTTTTAAAACACTTTCTATCTCTTTTTTCTCTTCCTCACTAATTGGATAAGCTGTAATAACTTCTCCACGAGCAATATTAAATTCCTCATCTAATAATTCTTGATACATAGCAACTATTTCCTTAATATATTGGATTCTTCTTCTTTCTACTAAAAGCTTAAGAAATCTCTCAATCTCAGGATCTACTTTTATAACTTTCAAAATCTCACCTATAATTTCCATTTTAAGATCTGGTAGATAAATAGGATTTTGTAAGGCTGACAAAACTTCTGGCATGGAAATTAAAAGTTCCTTTATTTGCTTTAACTCTTCTCCAAATTCTTTTATTTTACCTAATTCTTTTCCTACACTAAAAAGACCTTTAGCGTATTTAAATGCTATCGCCATTGCTCTCAATGTAGCACCCTCCCTTTAATTTCATTTATAAAATCTCTAATCATTCTTTTTTGATCTTCTTCGGTTATGTTTTTCTTTAAAATTTCTTCAGCTAATTTAACAGATGCCTCAGCAATTTCCTCCCTTAATATAGCTTTAGCTTTTTCCATTTCATGCTGAATATAAAGCTGTGCTTGCTGTTTAATTCTTTCAGCTTGAGCATTAGCTTCAGCTATAATCCTTTCTTTCTCTTTTATACCTTGTTCTACATAATTTTGATAAATTTCCTGAGCTTCCTTTTCTAAATTTTTAATCTTCTCTTGAAGTTCCACATATTTTGCCTCTGCTTCCTTTTTCTTTTCTAATAATTCATTGTATTGTTTAAGTATATTCTCTTGTCGAGCCTTAAACATATCTACAATAGGTTTTTTAAGAAATTTATATAAAATCAAACATAAAACTATAAAATTAAGAGTAAACCAAAGTAAATTTTTTAATTGAGTAGAAGTAACTCCATGGTGCTCACCACCTGCCTCAGCTCCAAAAACTAAAGAAACGGTAGTTATAATAAAAAAGAAAATTAAGCTTCCTATCCCTTTTAAATTTTTCATACTTTCCTCCCTAATAATCTTTCAACCATAAGAGAAGCAAAATATTCTACGCTACCCATCAATTCTTTTCTTACCTCTTCTAATTGCTTAGAAAATTGCTCAGCCCATTTAGCTTTATATTCCTCCATTTCTTTCATAACTTTGGATAATATTTCTTTTTCTATCTTTCGAGCCTCTTCCTTCAAAAGTTCTCTTTTTTGAATTCCTTCAGATCTCGCTTTATTTAATTCTTCATGATATTTTTTAATAGCTTCTTCAGCTAAGGCTATCAATTCTTGGGTTTCTTTTTCTAAAGTTTGAAAATGAGATTCTCTTTCTCTTATATACGACATAACAGGTTTAACCAGAATATAATAAAGAACAAAAGTCATTATTAAAGCTTCAGCAATTTGGATAAATAAGGTAATATCAAAGTTGATCATCTCTTAACCCCATTTTTTGAATTTTTTTAAAATGCTAAATTTGTATTGCTACATTTGTATTATAAATTTTTAAAAAGTCAAGTTATAAAAAGTTATAAAAATTAAAATTATTTAAAGAAATATCTTTTAAAAGCAACATTAAACATTAAAGAAAGTAAAAAATAAAGTGAAATTGTTATAGATCCACCATAACTTAAAAAAGGAAAAGGTATACTGGTCATAGGAAGAATACCAGAGCAACCACCTAAGTTAAATAGAGCTTGCCAAAATAAAACCAATCCTACCCCCAAGGAAAGATATTTCCCTAACCAGTCTTTAGCAGTTGAGGAAATTTTTATACAAAAACAAAGTAAATATCCGTATAAAAATAAGACTAAACTTACACCTATAAAACCCCATGTTTCTGCCCATACTGCAAATGCAAGATCTGTATATTTAGCTGGAAGATAATGAAGTCTTGTAGACCACCCCCCTTTAATTCCTTGCCCCCAAAGACCACCAGATCCTATAGCAATAAGAGATTGATTAAGTTGATAACCCCAAGTTTGAGCATATTTTTCAGGATTTAAATAACCATAAATTCTACCTTTTTGATGAGGTTTAAGTTTCTCCCAAATTATAGGAAAAACTAATAAAATGACTATTAATCCCACTAAAAATAAAAAAAACAAAATTTTTCTTGGAATTCCTATAAAAATTAAAAAACTTATAAACATAATGCCCATTATAAAAGCATAATCCAAATCTGTAGGAAGAATAAGTATTAAAGGAATAAAAATTATTAAAAAAAGTTTAGCCAAGGTTTTTAATTTTAAATAAGGATTAGGTTCCTTAGAAGCTACTAAACTGATTAACAGTACTAAAACAGGTTTTATAAATTCTGAGGGTTGAACACTAATAAATCCGAAATTAATCCATCTTTTTTTAAAAAAGAACAATATAAAGAGAATGAAAATTAAAATTAAGTAGGAGTACCAAACTATATTAAAAGGAATTTTTCTATAATCTAATAAAAGGGATATAAAAATTAAACAAATTAAGCCAACTAAATGCCAAAATAAATTTTTCCAAAATATAGAAGATGTTTCTGCAATTATCCATTGATTTACGACCCCTAAAATTGCAAGAACAAAAACTACAAATAATCCCCAAAAATTTTCTCTAAAAATTTCTCTTATATTATTAGTTTTCATTTGTCAAATCTTGTTCATTAATTTCTGGAATAGTACTTTTTGGTTCTTTAATACCAAAATAGATCTTGTATAATTCCCGTGCAAGAGGAGCTGCAGCTGATCCTCCATGCCCTCCATGTTCTACTAATATAGCTGAAACTATTTGAGGAGAGGACATCCCAGCATAACTTATGAACCAAGCATGATGTTCTAAGGATTTAATTTTTTTAAGAGCTGAGCTAACAACTTGAGCAGTTCCAGTTTTTCCTGCTACATTAACTCCTGGAACAAAAGCTGCTCTACCTGTACCTATTTTAACTACTTCTGAAAGACCTTCTCTTATCCATTCTAAATGTTGTGGATCTAAATTTAGTTTTTTTTCTAAGTGAGGATTTATATTAATTGTATTGCCATTAAGGGTTTTTATTTTTTTTACTATGTAAGGTTTATAAAGATAACCTCCGTTAGCTATTGCCATATAAATTCTTGCCATTTGTAAAGGTGTAACAAGTAAATAACCTTGTCCTATTCCCATTACTACAGTTTCTCCTTGATACCAAGGTTCTTTAAAAGTCTTTTCTTTCCATGCCCTATCAGGCACAAAACCTTCTTTTTCCTCACTCCATCCTAAACCTGTAGTTTTACCAAGGCCCCATTCTTTTGATACTTCTGCTAAATAATCAATATCAAGTTTAGAAGCAAGATTATAAAAATAAACATCGCAAGAATATGCTATAGCCTTAATAAAATTAACAGTCCCATGCCCTTTAGGTTCCCAACATCTAAATACACGAGATCCTAATTTAAAACAACCTGGACAAAAAACTGAATCATTAACACTATTTATAACACCAGCTTTAAGAGCAGCAATAGCTGTAATTATCTTATAAGTAGAACCAGGAGGATAAGCCTGTAAAGCACGATTTAAAAAGGGTTTATCTGGACTTGAGTTTATTCTTTCCCATTCTTCCTCTGTAAAGCCATTAATAAATTTTTGGGGATCTATAGAAGGGGTACTAACCATAGCTAAAATAGAACCATCTTGAGGAGAAAGGGCAATTATAGTTCCTTTTTTATCTTTTAAAAGCTCATAAGCTTTTACTTGCAAATTATGATTTACTGTTATCAACAAATCTTCTCCTGGAGTAGGTGGTATTCTATTAATTACTTTTCCTAAACGCCCGTAAGCATCTCTTTCAATTTCTATAACTCCATTTTTTCCTTTTAATATGTTTTCATAAGCCCTCTCTATTCCCATTCTTCCAATATAATCCTCTATGGAATAACCTTTTTCTTTCAAATTTTTATATTCCTCAAGTGTTATTTTTGAAATATACCCTAAAAGGTGGAAATAAATTTCTCCATAGGGATAAAATCTTTCTGATTCTACTTCTACTTTCACCCCAGGAAGATAATATCTTCTAACCATTATTTTAGCTACCTCATCCCAACTTAAATTTCTCTTTATTAGAACCCTTCCTAAGGAAGTTTTTTTTGCTAAATAATATCTTTCTTTCAAACTTCCAATCTCTTCTCCCAAAATTCTACTTAGCCTATATAAAATTTCGTCTTCTTTATCTTTTATTAATTCAGGATCTAAATAAAGCTGAAATACCGCTCTATTTGTTGCCACTACTACTCCATCTGAAGTTATAATTTCTCCTCTCGGAGCTCTTATTATATAACTTACTACTGATCTTTCTTTAGCTTTTTTTAGATAATATGAGTATTTAATAACTTGGAGATGAAAAAATCTTAACCATAAAATAACAAAGGAAAATACAATTAAAATTTTTGCCCAAAATAGCCTTCTTTCCCAAAAAAGTCCCTTTAGTATTTTTTGTTTGGTTTTTAAAAAGTCCCTAATAAAAAAAGCATTTTCGTTAGATTTTCTCATACTTCTTTATAAAGAAAAAGGCCTAAAATTTTATAAAAAACTAATACCCAAAGAAAAGTGGTACTTATATAAAAAAAACTTTTTAAAGCTAAATTTAAAATAAATAACCTATCAACAAAAGTATTAAGTTTATAAAAATAAATTACAAATCTTAAGATAAGAAATGAGAAAATACTTAAAAACCAGACAGCTATTTTAGATTCAAGTCTTTCAAAAGCAAAATATTTTCTGGAATGATTTAAGAAGATCCCTAAAAAAATAAAATAAGTAGATAAAAAAATTTCTATACCTAAAAAATCTAAAGATTCTAATAAACCTAAAAAAAACAAAAAAATATAAAGCAAAATTCCAGAATTTCGGAAAGTCAAAATTGCTAAGGTAAAAGCAAATATAATATCTCCCGGATAAAAAAGAATAAAACTTGACATATAAGATTTAATAAATAAAGCTAAAATTAAAAGTGGTAATATGATCCTTAAAAGTTCTTTAATGTTTATAGTTAACCCCATATTACAGAGGTATTTCAGGCAATTTTAATAATACAAAAACCAAATCAAGATTATGGAGATTTACTGAAGGTTCAATTTCTGCATATTTAAACATTCCTTGAATAGGATCACGATTAACAGCTATTACTTTTCCTATTAATAATCCAGGAGGAAAAAAGGCATCTTGTCCAGATGTTAGAACTTCATCTCCTTCTTTTACTTGGGAAGCAGATGGTAAATATTGTAAATTACAGTATTTTTCAGCCTTTCCTACTAATATGCCTCTATCTCCTGTTCTTTCTATTTTAACATCAGCCGAAAATGAGGGATCTGTAATCAATATTACTTTGCTCCAATTTCTATAAACCTCTGCTACCTGACCCACTAAAGCTACACCTTCACCACTAACACTTGCAAGAACAGGCATTTGTGGTAAAAGACCATCCTTACTTCCTTTATCTATAAAAACTATCCCTGAAAAGGGATCCATGGGTTTGTAAATAATTTTAGCTGCAATCTTTGGATAATTAATATTTGTAGAGAGTTTATAAAATTCTTCTAATTCTTTGTAAATTCTTTCTCTTTCTTTATAATAAGCAATTTGTGACTTTAAAAGAAGAATTTCTTCTTTTAATCTTTCATTTTCTTTTTTAAGATCTACTAAATATAGATAATCCTGAAAAAAATTCCTTGTTTTACCTCCTGAGTAAGTAGCACCTTCTAAAAAGGAAGAAAATGTAAAACCAATAATTTCGTTAAAAAGATTAGTTCCTTTAATAAAATACCATGCTCCACTCAAAATTACTATCAAAATTATCAACAAAAAAATTCTACTTCTTTTCATCTTAAAATAACTTAAAGTTAAATGCTGTTTTTTAAATTGCTTTTTCACTTATGAAAGCTTTAACCTTTTCTACATCCTTAGGAAGGATTTCAAATTTTTGAGGAAGTTTATAAAGTTTTTCTATTTCTTCAGGTAATTTAATAGAAAAACCTAAAGCTTTACTTACTGTTTCAGGGAATTTGGCAGGATGAGCAGTTGCTAAACAAATTAAAGGGTATTTATCTTTAAACTTTAATCCTGCCTTTACTCCTACTGCAGTATGAGGATCAAGTATATAACCTGTTTCTTTATAAAATTCCTTTATTGTTTCCAAAGTTTCTTCTTCATTAACGGAGGCAGAAAGAAAATCTTTTTGAACTCTTTTTACTTCTTCTTCTGAAAATTTAATAGCTTTTTCTTTAGCAAATTTTTCCATAATCTCTTTAGTTTTTTTTGCATCTTCATGATAAAAATAATAAATATATCTTTCAAAATTGCTTGCTACTTGAATATCCATTGAGGGACTTATAGTTGGTTTTACTTTTCTCACAGAATAATCTCCATTATTAACAAATCTACAAAGTATATCATTTTCATTGGTGGCTAAAATAAGTCTTTCTATCCTTTTTTCCCCCAACATTATCTTTGTCAAATATCCTGCAAATATGTCTCCAAAATTTCCTGTAGGAACTGAAATTCTAATGCTTTCACATTTCTCTTTTTCAGAAACTCTAAAATAAGCCCAAAAATAATAAACCATCTGTGCCATTATTCTTGCCCAATTTATAGAATTAACTGTAGTTAATCTATATTTTCTTTTAAATTCTAAATCCATAAATAAACTTTTAACTATAGCTTGACAATCATCAAAGGTTCCTTCTATAGCAATATTATAAACATTAGGATCAGTTACAGTTGTCATCATTAAAGCTTGGACTTCAGAAACTTTTTTGTAGGGGTGTAAAATAAATATAGCTATATTTTTTTTGCCTCTTACTCCATAAATAGCTGCTGAGCCTGTATCTCCTGAAGTTGCTCCTAAGATATTAATTTTTTTGTTTGTTTCTAAGAGCAGTTTTTCAAACAATACCCCTAAAAATTGTAAAGCTATATCTTTAAAAGCCCAAGTAGGTCCGTGAAAAAGTTCTAATATATAGATATCTCCTACTTTTACTACTGGAGTTATATCTTTTACCCTAAAAGTTTTGTAAGCTTTTTCTATAATCTCTTTTAGATCCTTTTCTTCTATATCAGAAACATAGTATTTAAAAATTTTAAGTGCCAATTCTTGATAATTTAATTTTCTTAATTCTTCTATCTCCTTTTCTGAAAGTTTTGGTACCTTTTCAGGTACAATTAAACCACCATCAGGAGCAAGTCCTTCAAAAACTGTGTCTTTAAAAGAAATTTTAGGCATTTCTCCACGAGTACTTATGTACTTCATAATTCTAAAATCCTTTAGTTTTAATCACTTCTAACCTATTTTTCATTCTATCTATATATTTTCTTATATCTGCTTTAAATTCTGCCAAGGTTTGATGATTCTTCTGATAAACCTTTATTAGCTCATTCATCCAATATTCTAAAGTCTCTTTTTCTTTTTGAATAAGTTCTTTCTGAACCTTTTCTTTTAATTTATTTAAAATTTTAGGATCTATTCCCTCCAAAATCATCCACCTCTTTTTAAAAATTATTATATCTCTATTTCCATAAAATCCTTAGCTAAATATATTTCTCCTTTAAATCTTTCTTTTATTATATCTAAATCTACATTTTCGCTATGGGGATAAAAATGAGAAAGAATTAATCTTCTTACTTTAGCCCTTTCTGAAATAAGTGCAATATCTTCCGGAGATAAATGATGTTCTACGTAGAATTCTTTAGAATTGGAGCATTCTATTATTAATAAATCTGCCTCTTCTGAAAGCTCTATCAATTCTTCACAATAGCCTGTATCTCCTGAATAAACAAGACTCCTTCCTTCGTATTCAAGTCTTATAGCTAAACTCTCAGGATTATGCTTTACTGGTGTAGTATAAGCTTTAAAGGGTCCTATAGAAAATCTATATTTTTTTTGCTTAGGAAGAAGATTGATGTTTAATAATTCTCTGGGTGGTTCAATCCAGTCTCTAAAAGCTATCTTTAAAGTATTATAAAATTGAGAGAAATCTTCAGAAACGTATAAACTTATAGGTAATATTCTTTTATAGCCTAAACTATATCTTGTTGCAAAAAGAAAAGGAATAAGGTCTGTTACATGATCAGGATGGAAATGGGATATAAAAATTGCTGAGATGTCTTCGAGCTTTTTTCCGATTTTTAAAATTTGCCTTAAAATCCCTGGACCTAAATCAAGAAGAAGAGAAAAATCATCTACTTCTACTAAATAACCTGGAGAATTCCTATCCAAACGAATCCAACCTGTTCCAGATCCAAGAACAAAAATTTTCATCGAATATCCAATCCAAACTCTTTTTTAATTTTTTCAATTTCTTCAGGAGAAAGTATTTCTTGTGCTTCTTTTAATAATGCCTGAGATATTTCTTTTTCTTTATTAAAATAAAGATAAAGCCATGCAAGAAAAAGTAATGTTTCTCCATCTCTTTCTTTAAGAGTAAGAACATCTTTTAAATATTTAAATGCTTTTTTATATTCCTTTTTATAAAAATAAAATTTTCCAAGATAAATTCTTTCTTTTAAAGAAAGGTTTTTTAGTGATGTTAGAAAATCTCCTAACTCTTCATATTCTTCAAAATCCCATAAATATTTTATCAAAGCTTCTCTAAAAACATTATTTTCCGGATCTAAAAGATGGGCTTTATAAAAATGATATTTTGCCTCTTCTTTTTTCTCCTTTTTTAGATAAATTAAAGCAAGGTTGTAATGAATTAAAGGGTCCTCTTTTTTACAACTACAAAGCTCTTTTTTTAAAATTTTTTCTGCCCTATCAAGTTCTCCAAAAGTATAATAAATAGCCGATTCACTTAAGGCTAATTCAACTGGTTGTTTAGTATAATCTCTTGAAAGTAGATAATATTTAAGAGCTTTACCAAGGTCTTTCCATTCATAATAAAGATCCCCTATTACATGATAGGTAAAACCCTCAAAAACTTTTATATTTATTTGATTAACTCTTTTTGCATGTTCATAAGCTCCTATGAGAAAAATTAAAGGAGTTGAACCTTTATCTTTAAATTTCCCCCAAACATCCCAAGACAAAACCCCTGTTTTAGTTGAATTTTCTTTATATAAAGAAGTTATTTTATTTAAATCTAAATTTTTAACCAAAAAGAGACTATTTTCTCCTTCAAGTTCTTTTATTATTTTTGCTCCTACCTTTTTCAAATCTTCTTTTATGTCCCTTTTCGAAGATAAAATTAGAACCCCCTCTTTTATTTTTAAAAATTTATTTGTTATTTCTGAGAGTTTATTTACTTCTAAGGTAGGTAAATAATTTTCCAAAGATTTCAGAGCCTTTTGAGAAAGATAAGAAAATTCTAATATTTGGGCAAGTTTTAAATTATTTTTTATATCTTCTTCTGAAAATTCTTTGTAAAAATTTACTTCAACAGAAAAAAATCTTACTTTTTTCTTCCATAAATTAATAAGAATTTTAAAGGCATTTCCCCATTCAGAGGGATAAAAATAATAGGTTTCATTAAGTCTTATGAAAGGAAACTCAGAAAATATTTTTTTATTTTCAAAATTTTTATAAGGAAAGAAAAATAAATAACCAGATACTTCCCTTTCTTTCAAAACTAAATTTAGCAATTTATAGGAAAAAAAATTATTTTCTATATTTTCCCATAAAAATCTCTCTGCTAAAAGTAAGGGCAATAAATTCTTAGAAGTTTTATAATTCTTTATAAGTTCCTCAGTAGAATACCTAAAAATTTCTTTAAAGTTTATTTCTTTGAAAATTTCAAGATTTTGTAAATATGGAATAAACCAGTGTATATTAGGAGGTATATTTTTTATCATTTCCAAACTTTTCAAATGCGGAAATTATTTCTTTATAGTCCTCATCAAAAAGACACCTTACGTCAATTAAAAGTCTTTCTTCTTCTATTCTTGTTATTATAGGAGGTTCATTTTCTCTCAGAATTTTTTGTAAGTTTTGGGGAGAAAGGGGAGATTTTACAGCTACTGCATAAGAAATTAAATCTAAAGTGGGAAGAGCCCCTCCTCCGGTTTTATTGATAGTCTCAATCACTTCAAAATTAAATTCTTTAAGTTTAAGTTTTCTAAGTTTTTTTAAAAGATATTTTGCTCTTTTCTTCAAAATTTCCTTAGGAGTTAAAATCATTTTAAGTACAGGAATGTGCTCTAAAGCGAGGTTTTCATCTCTATATAATCTTAAAGTTGCTTCTAAACCAGCTAAGGTTAGCTTATCAATTCTTAAGGCACGATTTAAGGGATTTTTTCTTATTTTTTCTATAAATTCTTTTTTCCCAAGAATAATTCCCGCTTGAGGACCTCCTAAAAGTTTATCTCCTGAAAAAGTAACAATATCAACCCCTGCCTTCAGAACTTCTTGTACAGTAGGTTCTTTTTTTAATCCATATTTGGAAAAATCGATAAAACATCCACTCCCAAGATCTTTCATGACTGGAAGTCCAAATTTTTTACCCAGAGTTACCAAATCCTCTACTGAAACTTCTTTAGCAAAACCTATTATCTCAAAATTACTTTTATGTACTTTTAAAAGTAAAGCAGTATTTTCATTGATAGCATTTTCATAATCAGATAAATGAGTTTTATTAGTAGTTCCTACTTCCTTTAAAATACACCCTGCCCATTTCATCACTTCAGGTATTCTAAAAGATCCTCCAATCTCAACAAGCTCTCCTCTTGATACTATAACCTCTTTTCCATAGGCTAAGGTATTTAAAGAAATTAACACAGCTGCTGCATTGTTATTTACTATTAAAGCACTTTCAGCTTGGGTAATTTCTTTTAATATTTCTTCTACATGAACATATCTACTTCCTCTTTTCCCTTCCTTTAAATCAAATTCTAAATTGGAATAATATTTCGCTACTTTTGTTATCTCTTCTATCGCTTTTTTACAAAGTGGAGCTCTCCCCAAATTAGTATGAATTACTACTCCAGTTGCATTTATCACTCTTTTTAAAGACGGAGTTTCATATTTTTTAAAGACTTCTTTCATTAAGTTTTCTAAGTAAGATTCTTCAAGTTTTTGAAGTTCTTTTTTTTGCCATTTTTCTCTTATAATTTGAGCTACTCTTCTTGAAGGTTCTGTAAAATAAGATATAGGATAATTAGGATAAAGTTTTGAAAATTTTTCTTTTAATTCATTTACTGAAGGAATTCGCATCTAAGAAATAAGTTTTTTAATAAATCTCTCGATTCTTTCTAAAGCTTCTTCAAGGATCTTTTCTTCTGGTAAAAATATAATACGAAAATGTTTAGTTCCTGGTTTCTGTCCGAAACCGCTTCCATGAACTACAACTACACCTTCTTCTAAAATTAATTTTTTTGTAAATTCAAGATCATCAATATGAGGAATTTCTAATCTTGGGAAGGCATAAAAAGCTCCTAAAGGTTTAACACACGAAATGAAGGGTATTTGATTTAATCCCTCCACTAAAATGTCCCTCCTTCTTCTAAGCATTTGAATTACTTCTTTAATATAATGATTTTCATTATTTAAAGCAACAGGAATAGCATATTGTAAGGGATGTGGAGCACAAAGACGAGTTCTTGCCAATTTATGAATTGCTTCTATATAATCTTCTAATAAATCTTTAGGACCAGAAATAATCCCCCAACCTATTCTAAATCCCGGAGCAAAATAATTTTTAGAAAGTCCATTAAAAGTAATTACAGGTACTTCATCACTTAAAGATGCTATAGAAACATATTTTAAATTATCCTCTAATATATATTGATCATAGATTTCATCAGAAAGAATTACTAAATTATATTTTTTAGCTATTTCTACTATTCTCTCTAAGGTTTCTTTTGAATAGATTGCACCTGTTGGATTATTAGGATTTATTATTACAATAGCTCTGGTTTTTTTATCTATTAAAGGTTCAATACTTTCTATATCTGGTTCCCAGTTTTTATTTTCATCTAATAAATAATATCTTGCCTCTATTCTAAATTTAGAAACAATAGCTTGATATAAAGGATAACAAGGGCATGGAAGTAAAATATTTTCTTCGGAATTAACCAAAGCTGAGATAGCAAATTCTATAGCTTCAGATGCTCCTTGAGTAATATAAATATCAACTGGTTTTATACCCTTTTTAAGAGCATTAGCTTCTATAGCTTTTATAGCCTCTGGTATACCAGAAGATTCAGAATAGGAATTGTAATTTTTTTGTAAGGCTTTACAAACTGCCTCAATTATAGATTTAGGAGTTTTAAATCCATATTTTACTGGATCACCAATATTTAAATAAATTAAATCCTTTCCCCGCTTTTTTGCTTCTTCAGAAGCCTCAACTATATCTCTTATAGCATACTCTACTTGAAGTGTCCTAAAAGCTGGTTTAATTTTATTTTTTCCCATTTTTACTAACCTATTTAGGATAATTAAAGTTTATATTTCTCCCAAAAATTTATTTGTCAATCCCCTTATTAAAGATTTTAAAAATTAACTTATACTTGATTTTACCAAAATATTCATTAGTATTTTTAAAAGGTAGATAAAAGGGGGTAAGTATGCTTAAGTATAAACCTCTCAGAAAATTTTATACTTTACAAGAAACAGAAGAACCTAATTTATTAAAAGATTTTTTTCCCTATGTAGAACCTCCAAGAATTTTTTTTGATGGGAAATATATTCCTCCTCAACCTGCAAAAGATTTTTATATTACTGATACCACTTTCAGAGATGGTCAACAAGCAAGAACTCCTTATACCCCTGAACAAATAGAAACTCTTTATAAATTTTTACACCAATTAAGTGGACCTAAAGGAATAATAAGAAAAACTGAATTCTTTTTATATACAAAAAGAGACAGAGAGGCTTTAGAAAGGTGTCTTTCTTTAGGTTATCAATATCCTGAAATTACAGGTTGGATAAGAGCAAAAAAAGAGGATCTAAAACTTGTTAAAGAGGCGGGGCTTAAAGAAACAGGAATTTTAACTTCCTGTTCTGATTATCATATCTATTTAAAATTAAAAAAAACAAGAAAAGAAGCTTTAGAGGATTATTTAGCTATAGTGAAAGAAGCTCTTTCCTTAGGAATCAGACCAAGATGTCATTTTGAAGATGTAACCCGTGCAGATATTTATGGATTTGTTATCCCCTTTGCTATAGAACTTATGAAATTAAGAGAAGAAAGTAAAATAGATATAAAAATAAGGCTTTGTGATACCTTAGGTGTAGCTGTTCCATTTCCTGAAGCTTGCTTACCTATAAGTGTTCCTAAATTAATAAGAGCACTTATAGAGGAGGCTGGGGTTCCAGAAACTCTTTTAGAATGGCATGGACATAATGATTTTTACAGAGCAGTAATTAATGCTACAACTGCTTGGCTTTATGGTTGTACCTATGTAAATACTTCTCTACTTGGAATAGGAGAAAGAACCGGAAATACTCCTTTAGAAGCTATGGTTTTTGAATATATATGTTTGAGAGGAACTGCCGACGGAATGGATACCACAGTAATAACAGATATTGTAAACTATTATAAAAATGTTTTGCATGAAAAAATACCTGTTAGGCAACCTTTTGTAGGAGAAGAATTTAATGCAACCAAAGCAGGTATTCACATTGATGGGATTATTAAAAATGAAGAAATTTATAATCCTTTTGATACTTTAAAACTTCTCAAAAGACCTATTCAAATTATTATTACAGATAAAAGTGGAACAGCAGGTATTGCTTATTGGATAAATACCCATTTTGGACTTGAAGGGGATAAAAAAATCGATAAAAGACATCCAGGAGTGGCAAAAATTTATAAAAAGATCCTTGAAGAATACGAAAAGGGAAGGGTTACCCCTATTTCAAATGAAGAAATATATACCTTGGTTAGAAAATATATACCAGAACTTTTTGTATCAGAATTAGACCACTTAAGAGATTATGTAATAGATCTTATGACCAAGTATATAGAAGATTTAGCCCAAGATCCGAATATAGTCTCTTTAGATCCGCAAAAGATGAAAAGGGTTTTAAAAACTTTTTTAGAAGATCATCCCTATGTTCAATTTATCTATGTTGTAGATACTGAAGGTAAACCCATTATAGGGCTTACTAATGATTTTGAGTATATTAAAAAATTTGAGGAACTTCTAAAAACCGAGACTTTTGAAAATAGGGATTGGTTCATAAACCCTATGAAAACTGGAGAAACTTATACTTCTAAATTTTATACCTCAAAAATAACCTCTAACCTTTGTATTACTATATCTACGCCTGTTAGAAATAAATATGAGGAAATAATTGGTATTCTTGGAATGGATATAAAATTTGAAGATGTAGTTAAAATGGAAAATGGATCCTATGAAGTCTAAAATTTTTTTTGTTTTTCTATTTTTAGTTATTCTTTTTAAATATTCTTTTTGTGAAGAAATACCTACCATTACTGTAGAACCAACCTCTTTTAGTAAAACTATAATAAGAATTCCTGATTTTGAGGGAGATAAAAACCTTTCTGCTCAACTAACCCCTCTTTTAAGAAAACTTCTAAACTACCATCTATTTGTTTTAGCCTTAAAAAATCCTCCTCTTCCAAACTATCCTTCTAAGGAATATTATTTAGTAGGAAATGTAGAAAAAAAGGGAAACGAAATTTTTATTAAAGCTGAATTAAGAGATACTCTGGAAAATAAAATCCTAAAAACTTATAAAATTTCTGGTTCTTCAGATTATCCACAAACTTTAATTTATGCTCTTTGTGATAAATTGATAGAAAGTATTTCCCATTATAAAGGAATTGCTTTTACAAAAATTGTTTTTGTAAAAAGAACCTCTAAAGGAGATAAACTTTATGTAGCTGATTTTTCAAAAGAAAATCCTCGCCTTTTAAGATCAGCACCTCTTATACTTTTCCCAAAATTTTCTAAAAGCGGAAATAAACTTGCCTATCTTGTTTATGAAGAAAATAGATATTTTTTAGAAATTTATAATTTGAAAGATTCAACAAAAGAAAAATTTACTATCAAGGGGATCTGCTCTACACCTGTATGGTTCCCAAATGATAAAGAATTAGTTATTACTGCGGAAGAAGGACAAGAAATGGTGCTCTATCGTTTTAATACAGAAACAAAAGAATTAACTCCCTTAATCAAGGGAAGGGGTATTCTACAGGCAGGAAGTGTTTCTCCTGGGGGAAATTTTTTAGCTTATGTATATGGGGAGAAAGCAGGAAATCCTCAAATTTATCTTTTAGATTTAGAAACTTTAAAACCTTATAAAATCCCTCAAAAAAGAATTTACAATACTTCTCCAAGATTTTCTCCAAAAGGAGAATACCTCCTTTTTCTCTCAAAAGGAGGTGGATTATCTTCAATTAATCTTTATAACTTAAAAACAAAAGAACAAAAAGAAATTAAATTCTCAGGCAATCTTGAAGACCCTGCCTTTTCTCCTACAGGAGATTATCTTATAGCTTTTGGAGAAGGAAAAGAAGGAAAGGGATTATATTTAATTCATTTAGATTCTTCACTAACTTATCTTTACCTTTCTGGAAGTAATTTTATCTTTCCTGACTGGGCTGAATTATAGGTATTTTGCTAAGCTTAAATCACTAACCATAACTGTTGCTCTTAATGCTGCATCATAGGCTATAGTAAGACTTTGAAGTTTGGTTGCCAATTCTGCAAGATCGGCGCTTTCTACGTTTCCAAGATTGGTTTGTAGGGTCTCTTTAAAGTCCTGATAAAGATTTTTCTTAGTTTCTAAATGGGAAATCTTAGAACCTATTTCCCCTCTTTTAGCAGAAATATAATTGTAAACATTATCAAGTTTTCCTATAAATTCTTGGATATTATACTGTTCTTTTTTGTAATCCACAGTATTATTAGCTTGGAGAGTCCTTTTCAAACCTAAAAGAGTTTCAAAAAGACCTGAATCAATAAATATCTTTTGTCCATTTTCTCCGAGATTTATAGATAAATTTTCATCATATCCTACTTCTAAATCTTCTATAGATCCATTATAAACAACTTTTTCTATAATTTGACCATCTGGTAAGGTTTCTTTTACTAATTCAAAAGGTTTTTCTCCTGGAGTATATCCGCTTGTTTTTTTGCCTGCAAAAATATATTTTTCACCAAGCTGAGAATTAGTAAGAGAAAGTATAGCTGAAATTATTCCCTCTATTTCATTAGCAATAGCTTGTCTTGATTGAGCATTTTGAGTATTATTAGCTGCTTGAATAGCAAGTACTTTTGCTCTTGCAATTAAATCTTGAATATTGCCAAGCGTTGCCTCTTGGGATCTTAAAATACTTAATCCATCTTCTATAGCTCTCTGATATTTTTCTATATTAAAAATTCCCTGCTTATAATTAAGACTTATTACCACTGAAGAAGGATCATCTGAAGGGCGAAGAAAATTTTTTCCTGAAGAAATTTTAAGTTGTGTAAGATTAATTTCTGAAGAAAGGCGATTTAAATCTGCTAAAATGCTTCTAAATCTTGTATTAAAACCTATTCTCATTTTTATCCCTCAAAATTATCTTTTAGCATTAAGAAGTGCTTCAAACATATCTTCAACTGTAGTCAAAACTTTGGCAGAGGCAACAAAAGCCTGTTGATACTTTATTAAATTTGCCATTTCTTCATCTAAGGAAACACCAGAAATACTTTCTTTCATACTTTTAAGTTGAGAAATAAGAGTTTCTAAAAAACTTTTACTATCTTTTACTGAGTTAGTTGCAGAACCAACCTCTCCAACAATACTGGAATAATAATTTTGAAGAGTAGAGTAATTTAGAGATTTTCTGGTTACATTTGCTGAATCTGCAATAGCTTGAGCAACTCTATTATCCCCTCTTTTTAACTCATAACCCTTTAAAAAATTAATAAATCCATAATTGTAAGATGTTTGTATATAGTTAGTTCCGTCATATAATTCATCTTGAATAATAAAAGTTTTAGTATTATATAAACCAGTTGTCTCAATGATTAGCTTTCCATTTCTATCAAAACGAGCAGAAAGTCCATATACTGCATTTTCATAGGAATTTATTTTTTGTAAGAGTGTAAAAATGGTTCCACCATTAGATATAATTTGATCAAGATCTATTCTAAAGGGTTGGTTATTTATAAGATTTCCATTTTCATCAAAAAGATAAAAGGATAGATAATCCTTTATAGTGGGGTTTAAATTAAATCTTTCAAAACCTGTTATTACTCTTGTCTCAGAGGTTCCATCCCATCTAAATGCAGGGATATACATCTTTTCATTATTTAATAAATCTACAAAATCATTAGTTGAGGAATTATCTCCTATCTCAAACCCGTAAACTGTTGTTTGGTTAGGCTCAAGAGCTAAAACCATTTTTCCTTCAGCATCTACATAGGCTCTAAGAAAGGGAAGACTATCTAATTTATCAAGGATTTGTTGAAGAGAGGTAGAAGGATCTATATCTATTTCATAGGCATTTAAGTTGTTATTCCAAATAATTCCCTGATTAGTTAGATCTAAAGGAGGTGAGGTTATAATATTACCCTTTTGGTCATAAAGCCTTATATAAAGTTTTGTAATATTAAAGGTTTGAGAAGGATCTATAGGATTAGAACTTTTAAACAAGCCAAAAAGTGGTTCTTCACTTCTAAAAGCTGAAATATCCATTTTACCAGAGGCAATAAGTTCTGGTTTACTAACTAAAAGTTCATTCACTTTAAAATTAGCTGGATCTGAACCAACAAAAAAGATGTTTATTCCTGTAGCTAATAATATCTTTGAGGTATCATTAGAAAAGCCAAAAGAATATCCTTCTTGAGCCTGAAAAACAAGTCTTCCATTTCTTACTAAAGTCCTTATGTTCCAGCTGTTAGAATCGATATAAAAACCTGCCTCACGCAAGGCTGAATTTATCTTTTGTGCTAAATCATCCAAAGTAGCATTAATACTTAACCCATCTAAGGATACTTTAACAGGTGTTATTTTACCTGTAGGATCTTTAATCCAGATATAGAAAATTCCTGTAAATTGGTTTCCATCAGGGGTTTTAGTTATATCTAAAAAATAAGGTAGTTCCTTAATATATTGATTTACCCAGTAAGCAGCCTCTAATTCTTTTTCGTAAAAAACTAAACCTACTCCTTGGGTATGAAGCTCATTCACAGCCTTTATCAATTCTTCCCCAAAAAGTTTAAGTCTTCCTGCAAGATTTAGCTCTATTACTCTTCTTTGATATGTGGGGTCATCAAAAGATCCAAAATTTATAGGTCCAGTAATAGAAAAATTTAATTCCCCAGATCCTCTATATTTATCTTCAATAAAAAGTCTTCCATCTTTTAGATAGGCAGAAACTGTATAGTTAAAGGCAGACTCTATAGCATTAAGTAAATCTTTAACAGTTTCATTTCCGGTTGTTATAGTAAAACTTCCAGAAATAGTATTTCCAAAATGATCTTTCCCAGAAAAAGAAAAACTGGCACCTATAGATAATCCCAAGTCATCTACCAATTTATCTCCTTCACTTATCAATTTCCCAGAAAGATTGTAAACTATCTTATTTCCAGAAACGTATTCATAGTTAAATTCATCTGAGAGTTGTTCAAGAAGTCTTAACCACCCTCCAAGTTCTCCAGAATTAACCTCTTTGCTTGTTAGAGGTATTTTTTCTCCCTTTGTGCTAACCCAATAAACATCAGTTCCAGAAACTTCAAGTTTCCAAGTTTTCCCAAGTTCAACTAAATTAAATCCTTTTCCAAGCACTATATTATATGCTCCTTCTTTTGTTTCAAAATATTGAATGGAAACAAGCTGAGATAGCTCGCCAACAAGTTTATCTCTCTGATCTCTTAAATCATTAGCTGACTTCCCTCCTGTCTCCATAGCTGAAATTTGAAGATTTAGTTCAGCAATTTGAGAACTCAAAGCATTTATTTTATCCACAATAGTTTTTAACTTAAGTCCAATCTGAGTCTCTAAATCTTGCATACCTTTAAATTTAGCTCTTAAAGCTTCAACTATCAGTTTTCCTGTTTCTATTATTTGAGTTCTTGCAGAAAGATTTTCAGGATAATTAGAAAGATTTTGCCAAGCTGTCCAAAAATTTTGCAATATACTAATAAGGCCACTTTCTTCTGTAACCTCATTAAAAAGTGTTTCTAAAATAGTTAATCCTGTTTCTTCAGCAGAAAAAAGTCCATAATCTGTTCTTTTTAAATTTATATTCTTTTCCAAAAAGGCATCAAAATAACGCTGAATCATTTCTATTTTTACACCACTTCCAATAGGACCTGCAGGAGATGGACTTGAAGGATAAGTAGTCTCTATAGGTTTTTGTCTGCAGTAAGCTTCGTTACTTACATTGGCTATATTATGGCTGATTACTTGAGTAGCAGTTTGAAAAGTAAGTAAAGCATTTTTAGCTATGTTTAAAGCTGCTGTTAATCCTGCCATAATTTATGCTGATTTTGAAATAAGATAGGGATCCATTTTTATATCCTTTTTCCCATAAATCTCTCTTTCATAAAGGATTTGAGTTAAAAATTTATAAGCCTCTTCAACAAAATTAAGTCCTGCTTCAATAATTTTTTTATTTCTCTCGTTTATGTATATTATTTCTTTTAAAATTGCTTCTTCTTCAGGAGTAAATTCTTTATCTTTTAGATAATTCGCCAGTCTTGCTTTATAAGATGCCCATCTTAAAATTTCTTCTACTGCGCCATTTATAAGTGCTTCTTTTTCTTTTTCTAAAACTTCTTTTAATTCAAGAAGCTCCTTTTTTACCATAAAACTTTCCTCCTTCTTTATTTATTATCGGCATTAGTGGTTTTATACTTAAAATAGGAACTTTTTATTAAGTTTTTGTATAAATAATTTCCTAAACTACCTGGTCTTCCTGAAATAGAACGGGCTATTTCTTGATAAAGATAGTCTTGGAAAATTTTTCTTTCTAATGTTTCAGGGAAAAAGTTACTTTTTATTATAGTGTTATCAAGTCCTTTTAAAATTTCATACCATAATAGGGATTCAAATTCTGAGCAAGCCCTTTTCAAAGCTTCCTTTGGGTCTCTTTTACTGAGATTAATAAGTTCATTCAAGTTTTGATAATAAATCCCGTAATTTTTCACTTCTCTTTTCCTTCTAAATAATTATCAATTCAGCCTGTAAGGCACCTGCTGCTTTTATGGCCTGTAAAATGGAAATAAGTTCTGTAGCTGTTGCACCAACTGCATTTAAAGCTCTTACAAGCTCTCCTAAGGTGGCACCCTCTTCTAAAATAACTACTTTTGCTTTCTTTTCTTTAGCTTCTATTTCTGTTCTTGGAACTACAACTGTTTCTCCAGGAGAAAATGGATAAGGTTGATATACCTCTGGATATTCTTTAACTTGTATGCTTATATTCCCATGAGCAATAGCTACTTTGGAAATTCTAACATTTTCTCCTATTACCACTGTACCTGTTCTCTCATCAATAACTACTTTAGCTGGAATATCTGTTGGAATTTCTAAGTTTTCAAGTTCTGCTAAAAGTTTTATTTCTTTTTCTCTGTAAGAAGAAGGAATTACAAGTTCAATATTGCGATTATCTTTTGGTTGGGCATAATTACCTTTTAAATAAATATTAATAGTTTCTGCTATTTTATAAGCTGTTGAAAAATCAGGTTCCTTCAAAGATAGAGTTATTCTCGGTTGTAAATCCATTTCTCCTTTTTTAATTATTTTTTCTATTTCTTCAGGTGTTCCCTTAGGTAGTCCGTTAAATTTTAAACCTTCTTCTACTGGTCTTTCTACTATAGCTCCATTAGGAATTTTTCCTGCCGTAGGATGAGCTGTTTGTATACGAGCACCTGCTCCCTCTGCTGCAAATCCACCCAAAGATACAGGACCCTGAGCAAGGGCATAAACTTTTCCATCTGGTCCTAAAAGTGGGGTTAAAAGAAGGGTTCCACCTTGTAAACTTTTAGCATCTCCGAGAGAGGAAACTTCTACATCTATTCTTTGCCCAGGCATAGCAAATGGAGGAAGATAGGCTGTAACAAGAACTGCTGCCACATTTTTAAGAATTATTTGTTCTTTAGGAACCTTTATTCCGAATCTTTCAAGCATGTTAACCACTGACTGTACTGTAAATTTACTCAATACCCCATCTCCTGTTCCTTTAAGCCCTACAACAAGTCCGTATCCTATTAAATAATTTCCTCTTACTCCTTCTATATCAACTATATCTTTAAGTCTTGCACTAAAACCTGAGGTAACTAAAAAAAGGCTAAAAATTAAAGAAAAAATCTTTATTTTTAAATTTCTCATCTTTTAACCCCTCCTAAAAGGGCCAAAAAATATGTAAAAGTCTAGTAATAATTCCTGGACCGCTTACAACTTCACTTGTAGGTCCTTTACCACTGTATTCTATATAGGCATCAGAAATCTGAGTTGAAAGTATAGAATTATCATAACCTATATCTTCTGGTCTTATTATTCCTGTAAGAGTAATGTATTCTAAATCGTTATTTTTCTTAATAGCTCTTGTTCCTTGAATAACAAGATTCCCATTAGGTAAAACTTTAATTACTCTGGCAGTCATAGTAGCTAAAATTTTACTTTCCCTTGATGTTCCACCTTGTCCTGTTGTTGAAGTACTTAAACTACCTTCAAAAAGATCAGAAGGGGTAGCATCTTTAAAGATACCTTCAATTCTATTTTCAAATCCCATTAGTTTATCTATTCCTGCTTTTGCAGAGCTTTTTTTAGCTGTTTGTTGTTTAACAGAACTTGAAGTACTATAAGTTTCTACAATCTTTATAGTAACTATATCCCCCACTTGTCTTGCTCTTAAATCAGAAAAACTAATACTGACTGCTCCATCTTTATATAAAGATCCTTTACTCAAAGCTTGAGGTATTTCATAGGGTATATCTACACTTGGAGGAGGTGGAGGGGGAGGAGGAGTTTTAGGATTATATTCAAAACATCCATAAATAAAAAAGAAAGAACTTAAAATAGTCAAAAATTTTAAATATTTTTTAATCAAAGTGACACCTCCACTTCTTCAGGAGAAATTACTTTACCCCATAAAATTTTTTTACTACTTATATTTTTAACCTTTATACTTGCTCCCTCTCTTCCCTCTTGAAGAGCTAAACCTTTTGCTTTCACAACAAAGTTTTTTCCTCTTGCAATTATATAAACCACCTGGTTTCTTTTAATAATTATAGGTCTTTCAATATGAGAATATCTAAGAATAGTTCCTGCATTTAAACTCATTCTTACTTGCTTACCTAAAGCTGCATCTTTATCTAAAATTACATCCTGAGGAAGTCTTGAAAGTGGCTTTAATTCTATCTCTATATCCTCTTCACTTAATATACTTTTATTAAGAACAGGTCTCTTTAGAACTATTACAGGAACTTTAGCTTCAACATAACCCAAAATTTTTATCTTTTCTAAAGTATCATCCTTTTTAAATTCTAAGACAAGAAGATTAGATCCTATTTTAGGCTTAGCCATAAAAATAGCTTTATAAGGTGTGTTTTTGGGGATAATTGCGGATTTTGGCTCTATTCTTATGCTTTCTACGTATATCTCTCCTTTAACCCAGGAAAATTTGTTTTTTATTTCCTTTAAGAATATTTCTTTAAAGTCTTCAGGAGTATAGATCTCATTTGAAAAGGTTAAATTTATTTTTAAAAAGAATATTAAAGAAGCAAAAAATGTAATTAGTATAATTTTTCTCATTTTTTACCTCTTAAGATTATTTGCCATCTCTAAAAGGTTATCTGCAGTAAGAACAGCTTTAGAATTAGCTTCATATGCTCTTTGGGTTATAATCATCTTTACCATTTCTTCAACCACATCTACATTTGACATTTCTAAGTATCCTTGAGCTATGGTTCCGAAACCATTCTGCCCAGGAACTCCTTCTATTTCATCCCCTGCTGCATCAGAGGCTTTAAAAAGATTTCTTCCTACTGCATAAAGCCCTGCAGGGTTTGGAAAATCATATAGAAGTATTTGACTTTGTGCTAAAACATTTCCATTGGGATCAAGGGCTGTAATTATTCCATCCTGGGTAACCTCAATTTTAACTGTCCCTGTAGGAACAGTAAATTCAGGGTAAAGTCTTGCCCCATCTGCAGTAACTATATATCCATCTCTATCGAGTTTAAAATTTCCTGCACGAGTATAATATTCTTCTCCTCCTAAGGTTACTTTAAAAAAACCTCTTCCTTCTATAGCTAAATCCAATTCTTGATTAGTAAGCTGATATTCTCCCTGGGTAAAAAGTTTAGCTACAGCTACTGGTCTTACTCCAAGTCCAACCTGCATACCCACAGGTGTTAAAGTTCCTTCTGCTGTAAGAGCACCAGGAAGTTTTAAATTTTGATAAAATAAATCTTCAAAATCAACTCTGCTTTTTTTGAATCCTGGGGTGTTCACATTAGACAAATTATTGGCAATAACATCTAATTGAAGCTGTTGTCCTTGCATACCTGTTGCTGCACTCCAAAGCGCTCTAATCATAACTCCTCCTTATCTTTGTGTAGTGGTTATCAATCTTTCTGTTTCCTCATCTAAACTTCTAATTGATCTTTGAATAGCTTCAAAGGTTCTTTGGATCTCTATAAGATTTACCATTTCCCTTATAGGGTTTACATTAGATTTTTCAATATATCCCTGTTTAATTTCATAATTTTCAGCCCTTATCTCTTGTGCACCATCTGAAACGTAAAGATTCTGCCCAAGTTTTCTTATCTTGCTATAATCATCAAAAGTAACCACATCTAATCTTCCTATTTCAGTCATATCTATGGATAAAATACCTTCTGGGGAAACTTGAAGTTTTGAATTTTCCATAGTAATATAACCTTCTCTTGTCATTCCGGGATCAACTACTACAGGAGTTCCATTAGCAAGGACAGGATATCCCTCTGGTGTCACAAGCCTTCTCTCTCTATCTAAGGTAAAATTACCTGCTCTGGTATAGGCTATTCCATTTGGTGTCTGTACTTTAAAAAATCCTTCACCTACAATAGCAAAATGTAAAGGATTCCCTGTATATTCTAAAACTCCCTGCTCCCTTTTAATAAAAACTTGATTTTCCTTATAAATTTTTTTATATTTAGGACCTATTTTTTTCATTAAAATTTCAATAAAAGCTATGCTATCAGCTTTATAACCAGGAGTATCAACATTTGCTAAATTATTTGCAGTAACTGTTAGTCTTCTATCCATAAGTTGGGCTGCTTCAAGCGCTTCTAATAATCCTAAATGGGGATTTATTCTAATTCCATCCATAGCCATTTATATCCTTAGAGCTATTTATTTTTTTTCAAAATTTGTGCCTAAAAATAGTTTAGCTTTTGTATTAAAGAGCTTTAAAAGAAACTTTTTAAAACCTCTAAACTCTTGAGAATTTATTTCCTATTTTAAAAAGAAAAAGTGAAATTTTTTCCTTGTCAATTTTTTGACTTATTGTCAAATAAAGATAAAGTTATCAAAATTCTCCACCAATCTGGAAATTGAAATTACTTGAGTCTTCATCAGGTTTTCTTTTTATATTATAACCCCATTCTATTCTAAGTGGTCCAAAAGGAGAAAGCCATCTTAATCCAAAACCGACGCTTTTCCTAAGGTCTGAACTTTGAAAGCCTGTTTTTAAATCCCATACATTACCCATATCAAAGAAAACAACCCCATTTAAATTAATACTTTTCATAAGTGGAAAAATAGCTTCTGTTTGAAGATAAAACATCCTTGTTCCACCTATTTTATTTCCAGTTTCAGGATCTTTGGGAGATATATCTCCATATTTAAATCCTCTAACTGAGTTTATACCTCCAAGAAAGTATCTTTCAAAAACAGGAACTTTTTTTGCTCCTCCTTCAGTTATATAACCATAACCTAAATTTACATGACCTGTAAGCTTAAAAATAGGAAAATAAACTTGATGTTGTCCTTCAATCTTAAAGAAATTGCTGTCTCCTCCAAGGTATTCTCCAGCATATTCAGTTTCGATCTTGTGATACCATCCCTTTGTAGGTAAAAAATATCTATTGCGAGAATCGTAGATTAAGCCTAACTGTAAGGCACTGGTAACATGTATATCCTTTGATTCAAGAATTATCTTAGCCACATTTTCAGAAAGATTTTTAAGTTTTGTATCATCATATCTATATCCCATATAAGCAGAAAGTTCAGAAGTAAAACCATATCCAAATCTTATAGAGCCTCCTATACTATCTTTGGTAAAATCGTCATACTGTAATTCATAATTATATAAAGACCATCCCATAGAATAACGGGAATCTCTAAAATAGGGATCAAAAAAGTTTAAAATATATCTTGTGGTTCTTGCACCTAATCTTGCAGAAAGAGTAACCCTTTGTCCTTTACCCAAAAAGTTTCTTTCTGTAATATCTCCCATTATAACAAATTTATCATAGGAGCTATAACCACCTCCTATAGCAAAAGAACCTGTAAGCATCTCTTTTACTTTCACTTTCAAATTTACTTCCTCTTCTTTGGCTCCTTTTTCTTTATCAATCTTTATTTCTTCAAAATACCCCAGCCTTCTTAATCTTCTTTCACTTTCTTCGATACGGGAGGCACTATATGGCCATCCTTCAGCTATTTTAAATTCCCTTCTAATAACTTTATCCCTTGTTTTTGTATTTCCTTCAATATCTATTCTTCCTATATATACAACAGAACCTTTATCAATATCAAAAGTTATGTTTACCAATTTGTTTTTAGAATCTTTATCGATTTTTGTGTTTACTTTAGTATAAGCATATCCGTAGTCAGAAAAAAGATGAATAAGAATTGACTCGTCTTCTTTTAAAGTTTTAAGACTGAAAATTTTTCCAGGAGAAGTTTGGATTTTTTTATAGATTTTTTCTTCAGGGAAAAGATCTTGGTTTATTTTTACTTTTCCCACTTTATATTGAGGGCCTTCTTCAATAGGAATTTTTATAATTACACCATCTGGTTCCTCTTCCACTATAGGATCTCCTACTTTTACATCTATATAACCTTTGTTTTTGTATGCTGTTTCTATTTTAGCAAGATCTCTATAAAGAAAAGCTATATTGTAAACTCCTGGTTCTGCAAGTGGTTCAGGACGAACGAAAGCCCTTAAATATTGAGTTATTTTCTTCACAGGAGAAAAAACAGTTTTTTCTGAAATAGAAAGATAACTTTTTAAATCTTTATCAGAAAAGGCTTTATTTCCTATAAATTGAATCTGCTTTATATATTTCTTTTCCCCCTCTTTAATATTAAAAATCAATTTTATTTGAGCTGGTGGTGCCTTTTCAGTTTCTACAGAAACTTGAGTACCTAAATATCCTGATTGCTCATAATACATTTTTATAGTTTCTAAAGCTTTATCAAGCTCCTTAGGAGTAACTATCTGTCCTTCTTTAATCTCAACAATTTTTGAGAGATCTTCTGTTTTAATTTTTTTATTACCCCTAAAAACTATCTCTTTAACCGATGGATTTTCTTTAACTTCAAAGGTAACAATTACACCTTTGGTGCCTTCATCAATCTTTAATTCTACATTTTCAAAATATCCCATTTTATAAATGTTTTTTAAATCTTCGTTTAATTTTTTAAGATCAAAAATATCTCCTTCTTTAGTTTTTATATTAGGTAAAATGACATCCTCTCCTATTCTCAAATTCCCAGCAATTTGAATTTTTTCAATTATTTTTCTTTTTTCCAAAATACTTTTTATCAATTTAGAAGTTTCATTTACAAGCTCTCCTATATTCTCCTTTTTTCCTGAAACATAAAAATAATAGGGTTCTTTTTTTTCAAATTGATAGAGCTTCCACTCTATACTAAGATTATCTTTTACAGTTATTACTTTAAGTTCTGCTATTCCACTATAAACTCCTGTTTTCAAAAAACTAAAAGCCTCTTCCTGAGAAAACTTTTTTATTTCAACTTTTCCTCCCTCTTGAGATAACATTTTTTGTAAGTTTTCAAAATAGCTCTTTAAAATTTCTTCTGGCAAATAGTCTCCGTAAGTCTTAGTTGAATAAATGAGAATTTGAAAATTCTCTGCTAAAAGAGACTTAGGAAAAATAAAAAGTAGGAGAAAGAAGAAAAATCCAATTCTTCTCAAGAGAATCCCTCTAATTTTTAAGTATCTTCTAATTTTACCAAAAAACCACCTTTTAGCAAAAATATTTTATCCATTTTTTTTGCAAGTTCCCAATTATGGGTAACCATAATGATAGTAATATTTAATTCTTCATTTATCCTTAAAAAAATATCCATAACTTCTTTTGCGCTTTCTTGGTCCAAATTACCTGTTGGCTCATCTGCTAAAAGTAAGGTAGGATTTAAAAAAAGAGCTCTTGCTATAGCTACTTTCTGTCTTTCTCCTCCAGAAAGCCTAAAAGGTTTATAATATTTTTTTTCAGAAAGATTAAGTTTTTCAAGAAGTTCATAAGCTCTTTTAAAACAGTCTTCTTTTTTCCATTGAGATATTAATCCTGGTAAAATGATATTTTCTAAAACTGTAAATTCTGGGATAAGGTAGTGAAGTTGAAAAATAAATCCTATATTTTCTTTCCTTAGTTTTAATAATGTTTCTTCATCACTATAATCTAATTTTTTTTCAAAATAATATATTTCACCAGATGTAGGATAATCAAGGGTTCCTATTATATTTAACAGAGTCGTTTTCCCAACTCCAGAAGGACCAACAATAGCAATCTTATCTTTTTTATAAACCTTAAGATTTATCCCTTTTAATACCTCAAGCTCTCCTTGAGGATAAAAATACTTTTTTTTAACATCTTTAAGTTCTACTATAACTTTATTTTCGTTCATAATTATCCATGCCTTAAAATTTCTGCAGGAATGATTTCACTCGCTTTTTTAGCTGGAAAGATGCATGCTAAAACACTTATAAACACTGCAACAAAGCTTATTATAAAAATATCTATAATTTTTAACTTCACAGGCATATATTCAACTGGATAAACTTCACTGGGAAGCTTAATAACAGGATAATGAGAAAGTAATATACAAAGAGAGCTACCCAATATTAAACCTGCAATAACTCCCATTAAAGAAAGAATTAAACCGCAAAAAAAGAAAATTTTTAAAATACTTTTGGAGGAAACACCAAGAGCCCTTAAAATAGCAATATCCATCTTTTTTTCAGAAACAAGCATAGTCATTGCTGCAATTATAGTAAAAAGAGAAACTGTAATCATAAGAGTTAAGACTACGAAAAGTCCAATTTTTTCCATTTTTAAAGCAGCAAAGAGATTTTTATTCCATTCCTGCCAATCAAATATAGTTATACCAAAACCAAGATGGGAAAGGATACCCTTTTTAAATTCGTTCGATTTGAAAGGATCTTTAAGTTTTATTTCTAAGGCATAATTATTAGGTTTAAATTTTTGAGAAAATAATTTAAAAGAAGTAAAGACAAGATTTAGATCATAATCATAAACACCAGTTTCAAAAGTTCCTGCCACTATAAAGGTAGTTATTTTAGGAAAAAATCCAAAGGGTGTATAGAAACCTTCTATACTTATAAATCTTATTTTTTCTCCTAAACTAAGCCCAAGTCTTTCTCTCAGTTTTTCACCTATTATTATTGGTAAGGCTTCTCCGTTATTATCAAAATAAGTCTTTTCAATTTGGAATTTTTTAAACCCTCTTTCTTTTTTCAAATTCTCTAAATTTGTAGCTTTTAAAATGATTCCCACAGGAGTTCCTGAAAAAATTATTAAACCTTGCAAAGTTGATGTTTCTTGAATACTAATAATTTCTTTAGAAGGTATTTCCTTTTTAATAATTTCTAAAAGTCTTTCTCTTGCTTCAGGATTTCTAAAAGTTATGCTTATATGAGGATTTAGGCTCAAAATTTTTTCTGAGAGAGCCTCTTTAAAACCTGTCATAACAGAATTAACCACTGTTAAAGCTCCTACACTTAAAGCAACTCCAATAATAGAAATAATAGAAATGATACCAGTCAATCTTTCTCTTTTTGGAGAAAAAACGTATTTTAAAGCTATCCAAAATTCCCAATTTAATCTAAAAAATCTCATATTTATAAATCTTCTTTTTTTCTTAAATGAGGAAACAAGATAATTTCTCTAATAGATGGACTATCTGTAAAAATCATAACTACCCTATCAATTCCTATTCCTTCTCCTGCACAAGGAGGCATACCATATTCTAGAGCCCTTAAGAAATCTTCATCTATTTCCGGAGGTATTTCTTCATCTATTTCTCTTAATTTAAGTTGTTCTTCAAAACGTTTTCTCTGATCTCTTGGATCATTTAATTCGGAAAAGGCATTAGCAATTTCCTTCCCACCCATATAAAATTCAAATCTATCTGCAAACCTTGGATCTTCGTCATTTCTTCTTGCAAGTGGAGAAACTTCTACAGGATATTTTATTACAAAGGTAGGTTGAATGAGCTTAGGTTCAACAAGTTCTTCAAAAAGTTTAGTCCACCATTTACCAATACGGGGATCTTTTAAATTAAGCTCGATCCCCTTTTCTTTAGCAAAATTGAAAAGTTTTTCTCTGTCATTTAAAATTTCTTCAGGTATTCCTCCTAACTCAGTTAAAGCTTTTAAAAATTCTATTCTTTTCCAAGGAGGAGTAAGATCAATTTCATTACCCTGATAGGTTATTACTGGAGTTCCTTTTATTTCCAATGCAAGACCGTAAAACAGTTCTTCTGTTCTTTTCATAAGATCTTCATAGGTAGCGTAGGCTTCATAAAATTCAAGCATAGTAAATTCTGGATTGTGTTTGCTTGAAACCCCTTCATTTCTGAAATTTCTATTTAATTCAAAAACCCTTTCAAATCCCCCTACAAGGAGTCTTTTTAAATAAAGTTCAGGAGCAATTCTCAAATAAAGATTCATATCTAAGGCATTATGATAAGTCACAAAAGGTTTTGCAGTTGCACCTCCTACAATAGGATGCATCATAGGAGTTTCTACTTCTAAAAAACCTTCAGAAATAAAATAATCTCTTATATATTGGATAATTTGGGTTCTCATCCTAAAAATTTCTCTTACCCTTTGATTCATTATTAGGTCTAAATATCTCATTCTATATCTTAGTTCTGTATCTCTTAATCCATGATATTTTTCAGGAAGGGGTCTTAAGGCTTTGGTAAGAAGTTTTAAAAATTTAACCAAGATGGTTATTTCACCTGTTTTGGTTTTAATAAGTTTGCCTTTAACTCCTATAATATCTCCTATATCTATAAATTTTTTGAAGAAATTAAAATCTTCCTCTGGTAACTCAGATTTAGCTATCAAAATCTGGATTTTGTCTGTCTCATCTTGAATATGAGAAAAAATAATTTTCCCCATTTCTCTTTTACTCATAACCCTACCAGCTAAGGAAAATTCAGCTTCTCTTTTTTCAAGTTCCTCTGGAGGCATATCTTTATAAATTTCTTTTAAATATTTAGCTTTATCTTGAGGACGAAAATCATTAGGATAACTTTTTATTCCCATTTTTTCTATAGCAGAAAGCTTCTCATATCTTACCTTTATAATTTGGTGTTCCTCTGTCATCAATTCTCCTCCTGAATAAAAAATTTCTTTCCTATTTTATTACGAAAATACCTTTTTCCAACTCTTAATCTTCTTTTGCTCTTGGGTGAGCTTGAAGATAGGTTTTGAGAAGATATTCATAATTTACTTTTGTATAAACTTCTGTGGTAGTAAGAGATGAGTGTCCAAGCATTTCTTGAATACTTCTTAAATCTACCCCTGCATTTAAGAGATGGGTAGCAAAGGCATGTCTTAAAATATGAGGATGTAAATAGGTTAATCCCCTTTTTTTACTTCTTTTTTTAACAATATATCTTATACCCCTTTCAGTTAACTTTTCCCCCTTAAAATTTAAAAAAACATAGGGACTTTTCTTTTTTAATTTCGTTAATAAAAACTCTCTTATTTTTAGATATTCTCTTAAGGCTTTAAAAGCTTTTTTACCAAAAGGAACAATTCTTTCTTTTTTTCCTTTCCCTAAAACTCTTATAATCTGTAATCCAAAATTAATTTGATCTATAGTTAAATTAGCTATTTCACTAACTCTTAAACCACATCCATAAGCAACTTCTAAAAGTGCTCTATCTCTAATATCTAAAAACTCTTCATTACTTCCTAAACTATCTATAAAACTATTAATCTCCTCTTCTGTAGGAATTAAAGGTAACTTTTTTGATACTTTTGGATTTGACAAATAGCTAAATAAACTTTTTTTAATCTTTTTCTGTTTTAACAAGTATTTTAAAAAACTCCGAATACTGCTTAGTTTTCTTGCTATGGTGGTTGCCTCTTTTTTCTCTTTCTTTAAAAAAAGTAAATATAGCCTAATATGAAAAGGTTCTAAAGATTCTAAGGAATTGATATTCTGATTCTTTAAAAATTCTAAAAACCCTTCTAAATCTTTTTTATAGCTCCTTATGGTATTAAAGGAGTAGTTTTTTTCAAAGGTGAGATAATCTAAGAACTCTTTTAGATATTTTTCAATCACTGCAAAAGTTCTTTTATTTTTAAAAATAAATCATTTATGGTAAAGGGTTTTAATATTACCCTATTACTTGGAAGCTCTGCTAATCCAAATATATCACCTGTTAGAAAAATTACATCTATATTGGGAAATTTTTGCTTCAAAATCTGATATAATTCCCCTCCCTTAATATCAGGAAGATGAAAATCACTTATTAATAAATCTGCTTTCTCAATCCTTTCAAGATTTTCTTTAACCTCCTTACCAGAAGAAAAGGCATAAACCTTATATCCTTCTTTCTCAAGAATCTCTTTCAAATTTTTTCTTATTTCCTCTTCATCTTCCACCAATATTATGTAAGTCTCTTCAGGTTTTTTTCTTTCCTTTTCTATTTTTTTAACTTCCATTAAAGGAACATATACTTTGAAAACAGTTCCTTTACCTACTTCGCTTTCTACTTCTATCTTTCCTCCAATATTATTTATATGACTTTTTACTAAAAACAAACCCAAACCACTGCTTTTTTCTTTAGTAGTAAAGAAGGGTTGAAAAATTTTATTAATATATTCTTCAGGGATCCCGCATCCTGTATCTTTTATAAAGATAAGAAGATACTTCTCTCCATTTTCTATTTTAGTTCTAAATATAAGGGAAATGGTTCCTTCTCCTTCTATAGCATCTTTGGCATTACTTATAAAATTAAGGAATATATATCTCCAAAAAGATTCATCTCCAGGAACCCAAGCTGAAGAGAGGTAATTAAAATCAAGTTGAATAAAAATATGAGATCCAGCTATAAGCTGGAAGAGTTCTAAGTTGTTTTTCATAAATCCTATAATTTCTGTTCTTTTCTTTTCTATTTCTCTAAATTCTTTAGTGTAATCCAAGAGTAATTTATTTAAATCTATCCAAGAAGATAAAGTCTTTTCTGTTAAATTGAGATATTTTCTTATTTTTTGGGGATTATTTATATTTTCTTTTATATCTTTAAGATACTCTCCTACTTGCTGTAATATATTATTAAAATCGTGAACCATACTTCTTAAGAAACTTCCAAAACTCTGAGTTTTATGGATACTATCTAATCTTTGCCTAAGATCTAAAAATTCTGTGATATCCATACCTGATACAATTAAGATTTTTTCTTTATCTATATCATCTATAGCAAAGCATTTTCCCAAATAGGTTTTACTTTTTCCCTCTCTATTTACAAGATTTATCAAAATTTCCTCCTCTTTGTCTTCTACTAACACTTCATTAAAGGTCTTTTCTATATTAAATCTTTCTTCCGGAGATACTATAAGTTCTGCAAAAGTTTTATCAAATAGTTCCTGTTTTGTATAACCAAGATTTTTTTCGGAAAAACTATTTAGATACTTTATTTTTCCTTTTTTAATAAAAATGATCAAAAATGGAAGGTTTTCCAAAACTCTGAAATAAGAATTTTTATAATAAGATTCTTCATCCATATCTCTAACAAGAATAATAATTTTATCTTCAGAAAAATAGCTGTATTCAATAAAATACAATTTTTTACCAAGAGAAAGAGTTAATTTAACTTCTGGCTTTTCAGGAGTTAAGTGTTTTTTTACACAACTTGCACAAGGATCTGAATATTGATAAAACAGAGAATAACAAGTAATAGGGGAACTTAAATCTAAATTAAAAATTTCTTTAGCTTTCTTATTAGCATAAATTATATAGTAATTTTTATCAACAATTAGCACACCTGTATCTAATTTATTTAATATTTCATCAAATCTTATTTCCATAAAGCAATAACCTCCGTGTCATATATATCTATCGAACAAATGAGTAAAAAGTTTAAAAAAATTTTTTTATTTTAGAATTTTGAGGATTTTGATTTGAGGTATAGGAAATAGATATTAAAAAAAAGTAAGAAGATCACATAAAGAGACAGGGTTGAATGTAAACCGATTTTATTTGCTAAAAAACCTGCTATAAAACTTCCTATAGGGTGCATTCCTAAAAAAGCTAAAGTAAAAAGACTAATTATTCTTCCCCTTAAATGATCAGGGGTATTTTCTTGAAGATAACTATTTGCTACAGGGAAAAAATTGGCAAAAGAAAATCCTATTATAAAGCAAAAAAATAAAGTAAAGTACCAATTTTTAATAAGATTTAAGCCTAAAAGACCTAAACTTAAAATTATAGTAGTTTTAAAAAGATGTTTTATTTTATCACTGATTGGTTTTCCAAAAATTACCAAAGTAGCTCCAAATATAGCACCCAGCCCCAAAATAGAGGACAAAAAAGCAAACTCTTTTCCACCCTTCCCATGAATTTTATGAACAATGATAGGAAGAAGAATTATTGCAGTAGCACCAAAAATTGTAAAATTAGCTGTAGAAATAATTACATTTAGTATTTTCTTTTCCCTTTTTAAAAACTCATAAACTTCTTTATAAGATCTCTTTATTTCTCCTTTTTCTATTTTTTTAATTTCTTTCTGTTTTGTAGTTTTTATAAAAAAGGTTAGAAAAATAAAAAAGGGAATAAAACTTAAAGCATTTATATAGAAACATTGGTACAAACTACCGTAGGAAATAATTAAACCAGCAAAAAAGGGCCCTAATATACGTGCTGTATTAAAAGATAAAGCTTGAAAGGAAAGGGCTTTAGTTAAAAATTTCATAGGAACTATCTCTGAAATAAAAACTTGTCTTAAAGGAACATCCAAAGCTGATAAACATCCAGATAAAAAAGCAAGAAAAGTAACTTGCCAAAAAGTTACTAATTTAAACTGGGTTAAAATTCCTAATATTAAAGGCGGGAAAATAGAGAAAAAGGCAATAAGGCTTAATAATTTTCTTCTATCAAAAAGGTCTATTAGAATACCAGAAACGAAAGTAAAAATAATGGTTGGAAATGAACTTAGAAAATTAAAAATTCCCAAATAAAGCGCAGACCAGGTTAATTCATAAACTAACCAAATTTGGGCTGTGTTCTGAATCCAAGAACCTGTAAAGGAAACAAAATGCCCGATAATAAAAAATCTAAAATCTTTGATTTTTAAAGGATTATCCTCTAAAGAGAGACTTAATCTAAAATTTTTCATGCTTTTATATTAATTGTTTACCAAAGTTTTGAACAATCATTTTTAAAAATCAAATTTTTTAAAAATTTTTTAAAATTTTTAAATTTACCTCTTTACAAAAATTTTTTAAGGTGTAGTTTAAGAAACATAAGAAAAAATTTTAGGAGGTTTAAGTAACATGTTTAGAGGTAAAGTAAAGTGGTTTGATGAGAAGAAGGGTTACGGTTTCATTTCCAAGGAAGATGGCGGAGATGTCTTTGTACATTACTCTGCCATCGAAATGCCAGGTTTCAAAACCCTTAGGGAAGGTCAGACTGTAGAATTTGAAGTAGTTCAAGGTCCTAAGGGAGAACAGGCTTCCAAGGTTAGAGTTTTAGATGCAGGTACTCCCAGAAGATCTCAAAGAAAACCTTCCAGAAGAGAACAGAGCTAAGTTTTCTTGATTAGGTTAAACCGGGGGTTCCTACCCCCTTTTTATATTCTTAATTTTTATATTCTTAATTTTTTTATATGAGAAGTTCTTTTTTCTTAGTTAAATTAAACCCTCAAAAATTAGCTTATTTAAAATTTATTTTAGAAGGATATGATCACTTAGCCATATTAAGTGTTCTCGATTCTAAAAAGGGATTAGCAAAAATTTATTTTTTTGAAAAGGAAAAATCTCTTATAAAAGAAATATTAGAGGATCTAAAAGATTTTCTTTCTCTTGAATTAATAGATATTTTTTGATAAAGTATATTTTATGAAAATCCCGAGGGTAATGTCAACTCAACATCCAGATAATGTATCTATTCCTTTTTTTGCTGAACATGCAGATATGTCAGGGGAGGACGAAATTCAGGAAGCCTATTATGCTTTTTCTCATCTTGGTTGCGATGAACAAATGTGGGATAGTGAAGGAAAGGAGGTAGATGACTTTGTAGTAAAAAAACTTCTTTCTAAATATCCTACTTTTTTCAAAAACAAAAAACTGGGAAAAGACGTCTTTATAACCCTTAGAATTCCCAATCCTACAGTAGAAAAAGAAGAAGCAAAAATTCTTGTTGAAGCATTAGAAAGTATTCCTCGCTCTATGGATGCAGCAAAAGTTTTTTACGAAAATCCCTATCCTCCCATTTTTGAAGTAATCCTACCTATGACCACATCAGCTAAAGAATTAAATAGGGTTTATTATTTTTATAAAAATTTTATTTCCGGGAAACAATATCAAAAAATTTATGAAGAAGATATTACTGTTGCTGAATGGGTAGGAGAATTTTTACCAGAAAGAATTAATGTAATTCCCCTCTTTGAGGATGTAGAAACTCTTTTTAATGTGGACAAAATTTTATTTGAATATTTAAAAGATAAAGATTTTAATTATTTAAGGGTTTTTTTGGCAAGATCTGATCCTGCTCTGAACTATGGGATGATAAGTGCTGTATTAGCTATTAAAGTGGCTCTTAAAAAATTAGAAAAAGTTGCCCAAGAAAAAGAAATTGAAATATATCCTATTTTAGGTGCAGGAACTCCTCCTTTTAGAGGAAATCTTTCTCCTTATACTGTAGATAAAGTTCTTAATGAATTTTCACCTGTTGAAACTTTTACAGTACAGTCTGCCTTCAAATATGATTTTCCTATAGAAGATGTTATTACAGGAATTAAAAAATTGAAAAATTTTATTCGTTATCCTTTAGAAGATGTAGATGAAAAATTTTGTAAAAAAATTATAGAAAAATTCTCTAAGGAATATCATAGTCTCATTTCTCCGCTTGCTCCTGCTATAAATGAACTTGCTAAATATGTGCCAAAAAGAAGAATGAGAAAACTTCATATTGGTCTTTTTGGGTATTCAAGAAGTGTTGGAGGTGTTACTCTTCCAAGGGTTATAAATTTCTGTGCTGCCTGTTATTCTATTGGTCTTCCTCCGGAACTCTTAGGTGTTAATTGCTTAGATAAAGAGGAATTAAAAGACCTAAAAAATATATATAAAAATCTGGAATACGATTTTTCAATTGCTTTACAATATTTCAATCCCAAGTGTTTGGAATTATTAAATGAAGAAGAAAAAAATAAAATTATTAAATCTTTGGAAGTTTTGAATTCTCTTGACATAAAATATACAGTCCATATAGAACATAAGGAAGTTACTACTAATATTTTGAAAAATTTAAAAAGGGGAATAACTTCGAATTTAAGTGAACTTCTTATTGAAGGAGCCTATTTAAGGAAATTTTTAGGTTAAATTTTCTAATCCTTAAAAAAATCAGGAAATTTTAGTCTTTTTTGAAAAGCAAGATTAGCAAGTTGTCTTAGTAAATGATCTGCAAGGACAATTCTTACCATTGCTTCTATCACTGGAACAATTCTTGGGATTGCAGAAATATCGTGTCTTCCTCCTATAGAAATTTCAACTTCCTCTTTTTTTTCATTTATGGTTTTTTGGATTTTTTTTATACTTGGAATAGGTTTCACAGCAACTCTAATAATTATATCTTGTCCTGAAGAAATTCCTCCAAGAATGCCTCCTGCATCATTTTTTAAAAATCCATAGGGAGTTATAGGATCATTATTTTCTGAACCTTTCATATAAGCAACTTTAAAACCTGCTCCCATTTCTATACCTTTTACTGCACCTATGCTACAAATAGCTTTAGCAAGATCAGCACTCAATTTGTCAAAAACAGGTTCTCCTAATCCTGCGGGAACACCTTTTGCAAGAACTTCAACCACTCCTCCTAATGAATCTCCTTCTTTTTTAGTTTCTTCAATTTTTTCACACATTTTTTCATAGGCAGACATATCTGGACAAAAAAGATGATTTTTATAAATAACTTCTAAATTTTTTTCTTTAACTTCAATTCCTCCAAGAGAAATGGTATAAGCTATAACTTCAATTCCATATTCTTCTAACACCCTTTTTGCTACAGCCCCTGCTGCAACTCTTGCAACTGTTTCCCTTCCACTACTTCTACCCCCACCTCTATAATCTCTATACCCTCCATATTTTATAAAATAGGTAAAATCAGCATGCCCAGGTCTAAAAACATTTTTAATTTTTTCGTAAGCTGATGAGTCAACATCCACATTATAAATTAATAGAGCTATAGGAGTTCCGATGGTATAACCTTCAAAAACTCCGGAAAGAATTTCAACTTTATCCTTTTCTTTTCTTGGACTTTGACCGGAAACTTTTCCAGGTCTTCTTTTTTCAAGTTCTTTTTGAATATACTCTTCTGTAAGAGATAATCCAGGAGGACATCCGTCAATTACTGCACCAAGAGCTTTACCATGAGATTCTCCAAAAGTAGTAACTCTGAATAATTTTCCTATAGTATTTCCGCTCATTTAAACTTCTTGTTAAATTTTATAAAATTTATTTTACACCTAATTTTAGATTAGACAAAAATTTTCAAAATGCTATATTTTAGTATATGATTATAGCTGTTATTCCTTCAGCTGGTAAAGGGGAAAGATTTAATTCTAAAAAACCCAAACAATTTTTAGAAATAAAAGGAAAGCCCCTTTTTATTTATACCCTTCAAAAATTTGAAAAACATCCTCAGATAGATGGAATTGTGCTTAGCGTTTCTCCTGAATATATAAAGGAAACCGAAAAGCTTATATCTTTTTATAATTTAAAAAAAGTTTTAAAAATTACCGAAGGCGGTAAAACAAGACAAGAATCTGTTTTTAAAGGAATTAAAGTTTCCCCTCCTGAAACTGAAATATTTCTTATTCATGATGCAGTTAGACCTTTCGTCTCTTTAGCATTAATAAGTGAAGTAATTGAAAATACTAAAATATTTGGGGCTTGTGTCCCTGCTATTCCTGTTAGAGATACTCTAAATAGAGTATTTCTCCGAGAGGTTAAAGAAAATGTTGATAGAACTAATCTTTTCTGTATTCAAACTCCTCAAGGAATAAGGGCTAAAATTTTAAGACACCTTCTTGAAAGAGCTCAAAAAGAAAACCTTATCTTTTCTGATGAAAGCACTCTTCTTTCACACTATGGATACAGGGTTAGAATTGTAGATGGTTCCTTTATAAATTATAAAATTACCTATCCCGAAGATCTTTTTCTTGCAGAAAAATTAATTGATTGTAAAATAGAAGACCTGCTATAGGTTATTAAATAAATCCTGAAAATTTATAAAATTATGGAAATTAAATGGTTAAGTAATATTCCTCAAGAACCTCAAGATTTTTTTAATTTTTTAAAAAAACAACACAAATTGTCTTCAGAAGATGCCCTTAAACTTACTTATATAACCTTAAAATTGAAAGCTTTAAGCGATAGCCCCATTTATAAATTCTTAGAAAGAACTATCAGTGGAATAAAATTTGATGAAATTGAAAAAAGAGAATATCTTTTAACCTTTTCTATATACACTCTAAGAGCACTTATAAAAGAACATTTAGATTTAAAGTTGGTTAAAAATTTATATCTTATTCTTTCTAAAAAACTCCCTAAGGAATTTATAAAAGATGTCTCTCCAAAACATTCTGTAATTGCTTCTCAGGATATAACTCTTGAACTTCTTTCTCAAGAAGAAAAAACAGAACTCCCTTCTTTTTTAAAAGCAAAGCATTTAATTTTAATTTTTTATTTAAAAGGAACTTGCGAAGAATTAATTTCCCTTTTATCTTTATTTCCCAATAATTATGTATTAAAAAAAGAAGATTTTTATCAAATTTTTACCCCTTTTTCTATCTCTGAAGCATTAATTTTTCTCTTAAAATTGAAAGAAGGGGTTTTAAGAGATACTGCGGAAAAGATTTTAGAAAATATAAAAATTTTTTTCCCAGAATGTTTTGGAGAAATTTAAAAATTTGGAGGATTTATGGGATTAACTCTTACTCATAAAATCCTTGAAAGTCATTTAGTATCTGGGAAACTTGCCCCGGGAGAAGAGATCGCTATAAAAATAGACCAAACATTAACTCAGGATGCAACAGGAACTATGGCTTATCTTGAATTTGAAGCTATAGGAATTAATAGAGTTAAAACGGAACTTTCTGTTTCTTATGTAGATCATAATATTTTACAAACAGATTTTAAAAATGCAGATGACCATAGATTTCTTTTAAGTATTGCTAAAAGATATGGAATATGGTTTTCCAAACCAGGAAATGGCATATGTCACCAGGTTCATTTAGAAAGATTTGCAAAGCCTGGAAAAACACTTCTTGGCTCTGATAGTCATACTCCTACTGCTGGCGGATGCGGGATGATTGCTATAGGCGCAGGTGGGCTTGATGTAGCTATGGCTATGGCAGAATATCCTTTCTATTTAAAAATGCCTAAAATTGTAGGAGTTTATTTATATGGAAAACTTCAGCCCTGGGTTTCTGCAAGAGATGTAGCTCTTTATTTACTTTCTAAGCTTACAGTAAAAGGTGGAAGAAATAAAATTTTAGAATATTTTGGTCCAGGGATTAAAACTCTTACTGTTCCTGAAAGAGCAACTATATGTAATCTTGGAACTGAAACCGGGGCAACAACAAGTATCTTTCCCTCTGATGAATTAACTTTTTTTTGGTTAAAAGCCCAAAATAGAGAAGAAGATTATATAGAACTTAAACCTGATGAAGATGCTCAATATGATGAAATTATTGAAATTGATCTTTCAAAAATTGAACCTCTCTGTGCCTGTCCCTCCTCTCCTGATAATGTTAAAAAAGTTGCTGAAGAAGCTGGAAAACCGGTAGCTCAAGTAATTATAGGCTCTTGTGCTAATTCATCTTTAAAAGATCTTCTAATAGTTTCAAAAATCCTTGAAAATCATAAGGTTCATCCAGATGTTTCTTTTGAAATTAACCCAGGTTCTATTCAGGTTTTAGAAAATTTAGTAGCCCTTTCTGCATTTAAAAACCTTTTAAAAGCTGGTGCTCGTATTCATCAATGTGGATGCCTTGGATGTATAGGAATGGGACAAGCTCCTCCTACTAATTCTATTTCCTTAAGAACTTTTACCAGAAATTTCCCAGGAAGATCAGGAACCTCACCTGACTTTATATATCTTGTTTCTCCCGAAACAGCCACTGCATCAGCTATAAGAGGAGTAATAACTGATCCGAGAGAATTAGGAGATTATCCTGAAATTATAATCCCGGAAAAATTTATTATAAATGATTCAATGCTTATTCCACCTTTACCAGAAGAGGAAGCTCAAAAAGTAGAAATTATAAGAGGACCTAATATTGTTCCCCTCCCACCCTTTGATCCACTTCCTGAAAACTTAGAAGGGATTTTTCTTTTAAAAGTGGGAGATAATATTACTACCGATCATATAATGCCTGCAGGTGCTCAGATTTTACCTTTAAGAAGTAATCTTCCTGCTATAAGTGAATATGTATATAAAAACTTAGATCCTGAATTTTCTAAAAAAGCTTTAGAAATAAAAAATAAAGGTTTAACTATAGGAATTGTAGGTGGAGAAAATTACGGACAAGGTTCTTCAAGAGAACATGCAGCTCTTGCCCCAAGATATTTAGGGGTAAGAATAAAACTTGCTAAAAGTTTTGCAAGAATTCATAGAAGTAATCTTATAAATTTTGGCATACTCCCTCTTGTTTTTGAAAAAAAAGAAGATTATAACCAAATTGAACAGGGAGATGTTTTCTTTATAAAAGATATTAGGAAGGCTCTTTTAGAAGGAGAAAAAAAGATAAAAATAATTATTAAAGGTAAAGGAGAAATATCAGTAATTTTAGATCTAAGTGAAAGAGAGAGAAATTCTGTTCTTGCAGGATCTCTTTTAAATTTAGCAAAAAAATAAAAGGATTTTTGAAATGAAAATAATTACTTTTTTTTTTATTTTTAATTCTTTTGATCAAACCCTTTAAAACTTATGCTGATTCTACTTTTCTTGCCCCTTTTATAGAGAATCTAAAAATAAAAGTTAAGGAGGATTTGAAAAACAAAGTTCCTGAGGAGTATATAGAAAGCATTTTTTCTTCTCCTCAATTAACTTATCTTCCCGATATAATGATAAAAAGTTTAACTTGGAAAGAGACAGAACTTCCCTACTCTCAATTTTTAGAAAATGAAAGGATTGAGAGAGCTAAAGCTTTTATAGAAGAAAACAAAACCCTTTTAGAAGATATAGAATTTGTATTTGGTGTAGAAAAAGAAGTGATAGTTGCCATTTTTCTTGTAGAAACTGATCTTGGCAAAAAAACAGGAAAATTTCCTGTAATAAATGTATTTTATAGTTTAGCTCTCTCTGGAGAAAAGGAACTTTTTGAAAAATTTATTAATGGTTCGGAAATTTCTCTTAATGATGAAAATATTAAAAAAAGATTAGAAAAGAGAAGTAATTGGGGATATAAAGAACTTCTTTATTTTATAGAAATAGCCTATTTAAATAATTGGGATCCCTTTTCTATAAAAGGTTCTATTTTTGGAGCCTTTGGTTTTCCTCAATTTGTTCCTAAAAGTTATTTAATTTATGGTTACGATTGGGATAAAGATGGAAAGATTGATTTATATAGTATTCCTGATGCCTTGGCAAGTATAGCTAATTATCTCAAAAAAGAAGGATATAAAAAAGAAGAAAGTTTAGAGTATAAAAAGAAAATAATAATGAAGTATAATATAAGCGAACCCTATGCAAATACAGTTTTAGCTATAGCAGAAAAACTTAAAAATTAAGTAATAATGCTCTTTTTAAAAAAGATTAGCAAGAGGTGTTTTATTAATCGGGCTTTCTCAAACAAACTTTTAGAGATTGGATTCTTTTAAAATAAATAAAAAGAGGGTAAAATTAAAATCTATGAACACATTAAAAATTAAATGGCAAAGGCTTTTAATTAATGGAAAAACATGTCCAAGATGTAAGTTAACTGAGGAAGAACTTGAAAAGGATATTTCTATCCTTAAGCAATACCTTAACCCTTTAGGGATAGAAATAATTTGTAGAACTATTAAAGTAGGAAATAGGGTTTACGAAACAATTCCTGCTGAGTTAATAGTTAAAGCTGGACTTCTTGCAGCTTTACAATTGATAAAAAAATGAGATCTCCAAGGAATATTAGAAAACTTCATACTAAATTTATTTTTATTACTGGAGGAGTTTTATCTTCTTTAGGAAAGGGATTAGCAGCTGCATCTATAGGTGCCTTACTTGAGGCTCGTGGGCTAAGAGTTACCCTTCAAAAACTTGATCCTTATATAAATGTAGATCCAGGAACTATGAATCCTTTCCAACATGGAGAAGTATATGTAACAGAAGATGGAGCAGAAACAGATCTTGATCTGGGACATTATGAAAGATTTACCTCAGCACAAATGGGTGTTAAAAACAATTATACTTCTGGGAAAATTTACTATTCAGTTATTAAAAAAGAAAGGAAAGGAATATATTTAGGAGGAACTGTCCAAATTATTCCTCATGTGACAGATGAAATAAAAGCTTGTATTCTTGATCTTGCAAGTCCTCAAATTGACGTAGCCATAGTAGAAATAGGTGGAACTGTAGGAGATATTGAAAGCCTTCCTTTTTTAGAAGCCATAAGACAACTTGGATATGAATTAGGGAAAGAAAACGCTTTATATATTCATCTTACCTATGTTCCTTATATCAAAACTGCAGGAGAACTTAAAACTAAACCGACACAACATAGTGTAAAAGAATTAAGAGCTATCGGAATTCAGCCTGATATAATTCTTTGTAGAACTGATAGATTCTTACCTCCTGAGATAAAGAAAAAAATTGCTCTTTTTTGTAATGTAGAAGAAGATGCTGTAATAACAGCAAAAGATGTAGATTGTATTTATGAAATACCTCTTATTTTCCATAAAGAAGGACTTGATGACAAAATTATAGAATATTTAAATATGTGGACAAGAGAACCAGATTTACATGTATGGGAAGAAATAGTTAAAACTTATAAAAATCCAGAAGACGAAGTTACCATCGGAATTGTAGGAAAATATGTAAGTCTTAAAGACTCTTATAAGTCTTTAAATGAAGCTCTCATTCATGGGGGTCTGGCAAATAAATTAAGGGTAAATTTAAAATTTATAAATGCAGATGAATTAACTCCAGAAAATATAGAGACTTATTTAGGAGATGTAGATGGAATTCTTGTTCCTGGTGGTTTTGGTATAAGGGGTATAGAAGGAAAAATCCTTGCTATAAACTATGCAAGAATTAAAAAGATACCTTTTTTAGGAATATGTTTAGGAATGCAACTTGCTGTAATTGAATTTGCTAGAAATGTTCTTGGATGGAAAGAAGCTCATTCTACAGAATTTGATAAAAATACACCTTATCCAGTAATTTATTTAATGAAGGAATGGTATGATTATAGAACTGGTCGCATAGAAAAGAGAGAGGAAGGATGTGATCTTGGAGGAACTATGCGTTTAGGAGCTTACCCATGTGTTATTAAGCCAGGATCTAAGGTATGGGAAGCCTACCAAAAAGAGGAAGTATTTGAAAGACATAGACATCGTTACGAATTTAATAATGCTTATAGAGAAGCTATAGAAAAAGCTGGATTAAAAGTTGTGGGATGTTCTCCAAATGGAGAATTAGTAGAAATAGTAGAACTGGAAGATCATCCCTGGTTTGTGGGGGTTCAATTTCACCCTGAATTTAAATCTAAACCAACCAACCCTCATCCCCTTTTTAAATCCTTTATTAAATTTTCTTATCAAAATAAGCTTAGTCGTGGAGTAAAAAAGGTTTGATAGATCTTCATACCCACTCAACAGCTTCAGATGGAACCTTTTCTCCTGAGGAATTAGTTTACCTTGCTAAAAAAGAAAAATTACAAGCCCTTGCTCTTACTGATCATGATACAATAGATGGCTTAAAACCTGCTTATAATACCGCCAAGGATTTAGGTCTTCCTTTTTTATGTGGAGTAGAAATAAGTATTAAATTTGAAGGACCTGGACATTTTCATCTTTTAGGATATTTTTTAGAGCCTGAAATCCCAAAAATAAATGACACTCTTTTAAAACTCAAAAAAGCTCGAGAAGAAAGAAATAAAAAAATGATTGAAAAATTAAATAATCTCGGCATAAAGATAACTTTAGAAGAGTTAAAAGAAATTGCCCAGGGAGAAATAGGAAGACCTCACATAGCAAATCTTTTAGTTAAAAAAGGTTTTGTTAAGTCTTTTGAAGAGGCTTTTCAAAAATATTTAAAAAAAGGAGCTCTTGCTTATGTACCTAAAGCACTTCTTTTACCTGAAGAAGGTATCAAATTAATTCTTGAGGCAAAAGGAATTCCTGTTCTTGCTCACCCTATAACTTTAAAATTAAATCTTTTAGAATTAAAAGAATATATTAAATTACTTAAAAATTTTGGATTAATGGGAATAGAAGTGTTTTACCCTGAACATACAGCAGATTTTACTAAATTTTTAATTGAATGTGCTAAGGAATTAGGATTGTTATTAACTGGAGGAAGTGATTTTCACGGAGAAAATAAGCCTGATATAAAATTAGGAAAGGGCTTAAACAATCTAAATGTACCCTTTGAATGCTATAAAAATTTAGAAAAAGCACTGAAAAATCTCTAATTTATGAATAAAGAAAAGTTGATAGAAAAAATTTTAAAATTGAAGAAACAAAGAAAAGCCATTATTCTTGCTCATAATTATCAACCCCCTGAAATTCAAGATATAGCAGATTTAAGAGGAGATTCCTTAGAATTAAGTTTAAAAGCAAGTAAAACTGATGCAGAAATTATAGTATTTTGTGGTGTATTTTTTATGGCAGAAACAGCAAAAATTGTTTCTCCTAAGAAAAAGGTGTTACTACCTGTTAAAGAAGTCCCCTGTGAAATGGCAGATATGATAACTCCTGAAGACGTAATAGCTTTAAAAAACAAATATCCTTCTGCTCCAATTGTAACCTATGTAAATTCTTATGCTGAAATAAAAGCTCTTAGCGATATTTGCTGTACCTCGGCTAATGCAGTAAAAGTAGTTGGCACATTAAAAGAAAAAACAGTAATTATGCTTCCAGATATGAATTTAGCTCAATACACTCAGAGATTTTATCCAGATAAAAAAATTATTTATCATGAAGGTTTTTGCCCTTTCCATCATTTTTTAACTCCTGAAGAGGTAATAAAAGCTAAAGAGAAACATCCTTCTGCTATATTTATAGCTCATCCTGAATGTCGTCCCGAAGTAATTGATCTTGCGGATTATGTAGCTTCAACCAGTGGAATGTTAAGGCTTGCTAAAGAACTTCCTTATAAGGAATTTATTATAGGAACAGAAGTTGGTCTTCTTTATCCTTTAAGTAAAGAAAATCCAGATAAAAAATTTTATCATCCTTCTCCAGAAAAGATGGTATGTCCTTCTATGAAAAAAATTTCTTTAGAAAATGTATTAAATGCTTTAGAAAACTTAGAGTTTGAAATAGATCTCCCAGAAGAAATTATAAAAAATGCCTATTCTGCTGTTAAAAAAATGTTAGAAATTGTTTAATTTAAATTACTCTTGACAAAAGAATTAAAATAGATTTTAATATTTTTAACAGAAAATTCTAACAATTTCTGGAGGTACAAATGGATTTTCAAGATATTGCAGATTTAGAAGAAAAAATTGATGCGCTTCTTTCTTTGGTAGTTCAGTTAAAAAATGAAAAAGAAGCTTTGTTGACGAAATTAAAAGAGAAAGAACAAGAAAATATTAAACTTTTAGAAGAAATAAATAAGAGGGAGGAGGAAAGAAGGATAATAAAAGAAAAGATAGGTAGTTTAATAGAAAAACTCTCCCAAATATAATTAAAAATGCAAAAAGCTAAAGAAATAAGTTTTGAATTTTTAGGTCAAACCTTCCTTTTCCGGTCTCATGTTCCGGAAGAGGAAGTTAAAGAAGTTTTGGAATATTTAGAAGATAAAAAAAGGGAAGTAGAAAATTTTAAAAAGGTTCCTACTTTTAAATTAGCTGTTTGGCTTCTTTTACAAGTTGCACATGATTATATAAAAATTAAAAAAGAAAAAGAAGCTTTAGAAAGGTGTATTAAAACTCAACTTAATAAAATGGGAGAGTTTTTAGAAAAAGAAAGGTTATCCTGGGGTGTCCGTGAGGATGAAGTTGACCTGCCAAGCTAACACTGTTGAAATGAAGGGGCAAGGTGGTTCTGAGGCTCTTTTGCCTTTAAAAAGGCGTTTAGGGCTTATCAGACCCCACCCCAAAAGTATTTTCCACAGAGCTTTGAGCAGGAAGTCCTTACGGCACCCTGGGGTCTTTTAATTTCTAATAAATATCGTTTTTTATCCTCTTTCCTTCTCCCTCTAAAATTTAAACTTTTTAACTTTTAATTTATAAAGGGGGAATTAGGGATGAATATCCTTTTGGGGATAATAATTGGATTTGTAATTGCTCTCTTTTTATTGGGGATTTATTTATATATTCAAAAAAAGAAAGAATTAGAAGCAAAAAAGACAGTAGAAAACCTTATTAAAGATGCTGAACAAAAAGCTAAAGAAATCTTAGAAAAAGCTGAAAAAGATGCTAAATTAAAACTTCAACAAGCAGAAATTGAAATAAAAGAAAAACTTTTAGCCCATAAGCACGCTTTAGAAAAAGAATTTGAAAAAAAAGTAAAAGAAGTCTCTTTAAAAGAGGAAAGGCTCCTTCATAAAGAAGAAACTCTTATCAAAAAAGAAGAAACTTTAGAAAGGAAATTAAAAGAAGTTGAAGATCTAAAAGCCCTTATTGAGGCTGAAAAAAAACAAATTGATGAAATATTAAAGCAAACAAAAGAAGAATTAGAAAGAATTTCCGGACTTACAGAAAAGGAGGCTAAGGAATTACTTCTCAAAAAAATAGAAGAGGAATTAAAAGAGGAAAAAGCAAAACTTATTATGAAATACGAAAACGAAACTAAAGAAGAGGCTAAAAGAAAATCCCAAGAAATTTTAGCTTATGCCATTTCAAAAGCTGCTGTGCTTTTTGTAACAGAAAAAACAGTCTCTGTCGTTCAACTTCCAAATGAAGAAATGAAAGGAAGAATAATTGGAAGAGAAGGAAGAAATATAAGAACTTTCGAAACTTTAACCGGCGTTGACCTTTTAATAGACGATACTCCTGAGGTTGTGGTTCTATCATGTTTAGATCCTTTAAGAAGAGAAATCGCTCGTATTGCTTTAGAAAGACTTATAGCAGATGGAAGAATACATCCCTCAAGAATTGAAGAAGTTGTTAAACAGGTAGAAGAGGAAATGGAGCATCATCTAATGGAGGTAGGAGAAAAGGCTTGTTTTGAATTGGGAATTTATGGACTCCATCCTGAACTCATTAAAATGATTGGAAAATTAAAATATAGAACAAGTTACAGTCAAAATGTTTTGCAACATTCAATTGAAACAGCCATAATTTGTGGAGCCTTAGCAAGTGAACTAGGAATGGATGCAAAAAAAGCAAGAAGAGCTGCACTACTTCATGATATAGGAAAAGCTTCTTCCTATGAAATGGAAGGTCCTCATGCATTAATAGGTGCTGAAATAGCAAGAAAATATGGAGAAGAGGAAGATATTGTAAATGCAATAGCTTCTCATCATGAAGATATTCCCATTACGAGTTTATTAGGAATAATCTTGCAAATATCTGATGCTATATCTGGAGCAAGACCAGGAGCAAGAAGAGAGTTATTAGAAGCTTATATAAAAAGAATAAAAGAACTTGAAGCAATTGCTTCCTCTTTTGAGGGGGTAGAAAAAGCTTTTGCTATACAAGCTGGAAGAGAAATAAGAGTTATAGTAGATGATAAAAAAATAAGTGATGAAGAAGCCTATATATTAGCCCGTGAAATTGCTCAAAAAATAGAAAAAGAATTGACCTATCCAGGAATTATAAGAGTAACTGTAATTAGAGAGACAAGAGCTATTGAATATGCCAAATAAAGTAAAACTGCTATTTTTAGGAGATATAGTAGGTAATTCTGGAAGAAAAGCAGTAAAAATTTTTCTTCCAGAATTAGTTAAAAAATACAGTCCTAATTTTATTATAGCTAATGGTGAAAATGCAGCAGGTGGATATGGATTAACAGAAAAAGTTGCTGAGGAACTTTTTTCTTATGGAATTGATGTCCTTACTTCAGGAAATCATATTTGGAAAAAAGAATTTTTCCCCTATTTACAAAAAACAGAAAGAGTTTTAAGACCAGCAAATTATGGAGAAAATGCTCCTGGTAAGGGTTGGACTATTTATACTAAAGAAAATATTAAACTTGGAGTAATAAATTTAGAAGGTAGAATCTTTATGAGACCCTTAGAAAATCCTTTCACTGTAGGTAAATTTCTTGTTCAGGAAATAAAAAAGGAAACTCCCTTTATAATAATTGATTTTCATGCAGAAGCAACCTCAGAAAAACTTGGGTTGGGATATTTTTTAGATGGTCTTGTTTCAGCAGTAATAGGTACCCATACACATGTGCAAACTTCAGATGAAAGAATTATGCCTAAGGGAACAGGTTATATCACTGATGTGGGAATGTGTGGCGCTGTAGAAAGCATTATAGGAATGAAAATAAATCAAGCCTTAGAAATGTATCTTACTATGGTTCCAAGAAAATTGGAAGTAGAAAAAAGTGAAAAGGTAAAGGTGGAAGGAATTTATCTGGAATTTAATAAAGAGGGTTATACAACTTATATAGAAAGATTTAGATTGATTAACGAACCTTAAAATTATTTTTTATAATGTTTTTTCCACCATTTCTTGAAAAGTTGCTTTCTAATAGGTGAAAGCCTATCTATAAACAAGATTCCATCAAGATGATCATATTCATGTTGAAAAACTATAGCAGAAATTTCATCTAATTCTCTTTCAATAGGTTTACCATCTATATCATAAGCTTTAATATAAATTTTGGCATATCTTTTAACAGGAGCAAAGTACCCAGGAATACTTAAACAACCTTCTTCATAAATAGTTTCTCCTTCTGTAAAAACTATCTCTGGATTTATATAAACTTCTAATTTATTTTTTCCTTCTCTTTGAGAAACATCCATTATAAAAAATCTTTTTAAAATCCCTACCTGATTTGCAGCAAGACCAATACCCTTAGCTTTATACATAATTTCAGCCATTTTATCTATAGTTTCCTTTAGCTCTCCATCTATATTTTCAACTGGTTTGGCTTTTTCTCTTAAAATAGGATTTCCAAAAATAAGAATTTCCATATTTTTTTTCTCTCCTAATTATAATTAATTTTATTTTAAAACTTTTTTAAAAATTTTCAAGAAATAATTTTCAAAAAATATTAGCCTCTATATAAACCACCATTTACATGAAAAACGCAACCGGTAATGTAGCTTGCTTTTTCACTAGCTAAAAATGTAGCTAAATAAGCTACCTCTTCTGGAAGTCCAGTTCTTCTAAGTGGAATTTGTTGCAAAAACGCTTCTTTTACCTTTTCTGGAAGTCCTGCTGTCATATCAGTTTCTATATAACCTGGAGCAATTACATTTACGGTTATATTTCTACTCGCAACTTCTAAAGCCAGTGCTTTTGAAAATCCTATAATTCCTGCTTTTGCAGCTGCATAATTTGTTTGCCCAGGGTTTCCTGTAAATGCCACTACCGAAGATATATTAATAATCCTTCCCCATCTCTCCTTTATCATCATTGGTAAAACTGCCTGTGTAACATAAAAAACTGAATATAAATTAGTTTTAATAACTTCATCCCAGTCTTCTTCTTTCATTCTCAAAAATAAAGCATCTTTTACAATACCTGCATTATTAACTAAAATATGAATATTTCCAATTTCTTTTTCAATTTCTTTTATTTTCTCCTTTATTTCTTCAAAATTTGCTACATCAAATTTTGCTAAATAAGCCTTTCCTCCTATTTTTTCTATTTCTTCAACTAAGCTCTTTGCTTTTTCTTCCGATTTTCTATAGTTAATAATTACTTTAGCACCCTCCTTAGCAAGTTCATAAGCTATAGCCCTTCCTATACCTCTTCCTGCCCCTGTTATTAAAGCCACTTTTCCACTTAGTTCCCCCATTTCCATTTTCCTCCTTTTTAAAAAATCTTAGAAAACACATTTTAAAAATTAATGAAATTTTTGTCAATTTCTCTTGACAAGATATTTATTTTGTGATAGAGAAAAATCAATATGTAAAGTAAACAATTTTCTAAAAAAGGAGAGTTTTATGATAGAAATAAGAATTCATGGAAGAGGAGGTCAAGGAGCTGTAACCTCTGCTGAATTGATTGCTGTAGCAGCTATTAATGAAGGTAAATTTGCCCAAGCATTTCCCAGTTTTGGACCAGAAAGAAGAGGAGCACCTGTTCAGGCTTTTGCAAGAATTGGAGAAGAAAGAATAAGAACAAGAGAAAAAATATATCATCCTGATATAATTTTGGTGCTTGATCCATCTCTTCCTAAAATAACTAAGGTTACTGAAGGATTGAAAGAAAATGGCGTAGCTATTTTGAATTCCCATCTTTCTGAGGAGGAGGTTAGAAAAATTTTAGGAGATTATAAAGGTAAACTTGCTTTAGTTAATGCAACTAAAATTGCTATTGAAGAAATAGGTGTCCCTATTACTAATACTACTATGTTAGGGGCTCTTCTTAAAGCTACAGGACTTATTGAAGTTAAAAGTATGGAAGAAGCATTAAAGGAAAGGTTTGGTAAACTTGCTGAAAAGAATATTAAAGCTTTACACAGAGCTTTAGAAGAAACTCAAATTTATAAAGGAGTATAAAGATGCCAAAGGATCAAGGACTAATCAGTTGGAAAGAATTAGCACCTGGAATGTTTATTTTAGAACCTGGAAATTCTGTAAAATTTAAAACTGGAGATTGGAGAGCCTATAAACCAGTTTTAGATAAAGAAAAATGTATAAAATGTGGAATGTGTTATGCTCTTTGCCCGGATCTTTGTTATGAAAAAGATGAAGAAGGTTATTTTATTTGCAATTTGTACTATTGTAAAGGTTGCGGAATATGTGCAGCTAACTGTCCTAAAAATGCTATAACTATGGTTTTAGAGGAGGCATAGAGAAATGGGTAAAAGATTAGCTAAAGAGGTTTCTATTGCTATAGCTGAGGCAGTTGCTCAGTGTAAAGTTGATGTAATTTCTGCTTACCCAATTACTCCTCAAACTCATATTGTTGAACACTTAGCTGAACTTGTAAATAATGGGGAATTAGAAGCTGAATATATGCCTGTTGAATCTGAACATGCAGCTATGAGTGCCTGTATAGGTGCAGCTGCAACAGGTGCAAGAACTTTTACCTCTACGTCTGCTCAGGGATTACTTTTAATGTATGAAAATCTTTTTATTGCTTCTGCTTTTAGACTTCCAATTGTAATGGTTATTGCTAATCGTTCTATTTCTGCTCCTATAAGTATATGGAATGATCACTCAGATGTGATGACTATGAGAGATTCTGGATGGATAACTACTTTTGCTGAAAATGGGCAAGAAGCAGTAGATCTTATATATCATGCTTACAGAGTTGCTGAAAAGGCTTTACTTCCAGTTGCGGTAAATATTGATGGATTTACCCTTTCTCATGTAATAGAACCTATTGAGCTTTTAGACCAGGAATTAGTTGACAAATATATTCCTCCTCTTCGTATGAAATATAAATTAGATCCTAAAAAACCTATTACAATGGGAGCTATAGGGGTCCCAGAAATCTATACTGAAGCAAAAAAAGCTCAAGATGAAGCTTTTAAAGCTTCTTATAAAATTATAGTAAATGCTTGGAAAGAATTTGAAAAATTAACAGGAAGAAGATATCAACCTGTTGAAACTTATCAAATGGAAGATGCTGAGGTTGCTCTTCTTATTATGGGAAGTCTTGCTGAAACAGCTATGAATGCAGTTGATTTTTTGAGGAAAAAAGGAAAAAAAGTAGGACTTTTAAGATTTAGACTCTGGAGACCCTTTCCTTTAAAAGATTTTTTAAGAGCTATAGGAAAAATAAGAGCTTTGGGAGTTATAGATAGAGCTGTAAGTCATGGCTCAACAGGAGGTCCTGTAGGAATAGAGGTACGTTCTGCTCTATACCAGTCTAATAAAAGACCTAAGGTAGTAAATTTTATCGCTGGACTTTCTGGAAGAGATGTAACAGTAGATGATTTTGTTGAACTTTTTGAAAAAACCTATGAAGCTATTAATAAAAAACCAAAGTTTTCCTATGAAATTTATGGAGTAAAGGAGTAAAGAAATGAGACCAGAACTAAAAGATTTTAAAGGTTTTAATTTAAAAAAATTACCTGAATATGATGGATTTGCTCCAGGACATAGAGCCTGTCAAGGTTGTGGAACAGTTTTACCTCTTAAATTAGCTTTAAAAGCACTCGGACCAAATACAATTGCAGTATCAGCTACAGGTTGTATGGAAATTATTTCAAGCCCCTTTCCATATACTTCTTGGAGAGTGCCATGGATACATGTAGCCTTTGAAAATTCAGCTTCAGTTGCTTCGGGAATTGAAGCAGCCATTAAAGTTTTAAAAAGAAAGGGTAAAATCTCTAAAAGAGAAAAGATAAATGTAGTTGTTTTTGCAGGAGATGGAGCAACTTTTGATATAGGACTTCAGTTTCTTTCTGGAGCTTTAGAAAGGGGGCATGATTTTATTTATATTTGTCTTGATAATGAAGCCTATATGAATACAGGTGTTCAAAGATCAAGTGCTACTCCTTTTGGAGCTCATACAACTACAAGCCCTGCTGGAAAAGTTATAAAAGGGCAAGTCACTTGGAAAAAAAATCTTATGGGAATAGTAGTTGCTCATAATATTCCTTACGCAGCAACAGCAAGTCCCGCCTATCCTGTTGACCTTATGAATAAGGTAAAAAAAGCATCCTTGGTAAATGGACCTGCTTTCCTTCATGTATTTTCTCCTTGTCCAACAGGATGGGGTTGTAAAAGTGAAGATAGTGTTTTACTTGCTAAATTAGCTGTAGAAACAAGAATTTTTCCTCTTTATGAGGTTATAGATGGAAAATATATCCTTAACAGAAAAATTGATAAGCCAAAACCTATAGAAGAGTATTTTAAATTGCAAAGAAGATTTAGGCATTTAACTCCAGAGCAAATAGAATATATTAAAAAAAGGGTAGATGAGGAATACGAAAAAGTTGTTAAACTTTCTGAATGTTTTGGTATAGAATCTTAAATTCTTGACGCTTTTTAATTATAAGTTATATTTAAAAATTGATTTGCGGGCGTAGCTCAGCCTGGTAGAGCGACAGCTTGCCATGCTGTAGGTCGCGGGTTCGAATCCCGTCGCCCGCTCCATTTTATCTTTAAAAGATAATATAAATGAAAATAACCTTTTACGGACATTCTTGTTTTAAAATTATAACTGAGGAAGGTAAAAAAATACTCATAGATCCTTGGATAAGTAACCCTTTAGCTCCAAAAAATGTTGATCTTGGTCCCTACGATTTTATCTTAATAACTCATGCTCATGGAGACCATCTTGGAGATGCTCTTAAACTTGCAAGAACAGCTGTTACAGAAGTAATTGCTATTCATGAGATACATCAATATTTACTTAAACAAGGGATCCCTAAGGTAACAGGAATGAATATCGGTGGGACTTATAAAGTAAATAATTTAAAATTTACTATGGTCCCTGCTCTACATAGTTCTTCATTTCCTGATGGCAGTTATGGAGGAAGTGCTTGTGGATTTATAATAACCTTAGAAAATGGGACTTCTATTTATCACGCAGGAGACACAGGATTGTTCTATGATATGAAATTAATTGGAGAACTTTACTCTCCTAAGGTAGCTTTTCTCCCAATAGGAGATCACTATGTAATGGGACCTAAAGAGGCTGCTAAAGCTTGTGATCTTATAAGACCTGAAATTGTAATCCCTATGCACTATGAAACCTTTCCCATTCTTACAGGAGATATAGAAACTTTTGAAAGGGAATTAAAAAAATATAATATTCCTACTGTTCTTATTGTTCCAAAAATAGGAGAAGAGATTACCATTTAATATGCCCTTTTTATTTTCTATTTCAGGATATCATAATGCTGGAAAAACAACCCTTGCTCTTTCTTTATACGAAATCCTTAAAAATAGAGGTTATAAAATTGCCGTTGTAAAATCCTCTAAAGAAAAGGATATTTTTACAGATATACCAGAAAAGGATACTTGGCTTTATAGAAAAAAAGGGGTTCCTTTAGTTGGATTTTTTCAAGAAAATTTATTTACCCTTTATTTAAACCCTGAAAATTTTGACCTTTCCTCTTTTAAGGATTGGTATGTTTATTTTCAGTCTCTCTTTTGGAATTTTAATATAGTTATTTTAGAAGGGTTTAAAAACTTTGATATAGTTCAAAAAATTTGGGTAGTAAAAGAAAAAGATGAAGATTTAAAAAGAATAAAAAGTGAGATAAGAAATTTATTAGGTTTTGTGGTGAAAGATGATTTAGAAAGGTGGGAATCTCTTTATCCTGAAGAAAAATTTTTTCTTTTTAAAGATTACGAGACTCTTGCAAATTTTATTGAAGAACTTATTAGAAAATATGAGCCAAGAGTTTTACTTAAAATTAATAACAAAAAAATACCTATGAAAAGTTTTGTGGAGGATGCACTTATATATCCTTTATTAGGATTTATAAAGGTTTTGAAAGAAGTTCCTGATAAAATTGAAGAGATAGAAATTAAAATTAAGTTAAACAAAAAACTTGACAAAGAAGAGATTTAATTTATATTTGTAAACACGATTAATAAAAATTAAAAAATGGGCCGGTAACTCAGCCAGGCAGAGTACCAGCCTTTTAAGCTGGGAGTCGTAGGTTCGAATCCTACCCGGCCCATAAAAGATGCCCCCATCGTCTAGCCAGGTCCAGGACACCGGCCTTTCACGCCGGCGACAGGGGTTCAAATCCCCTTGGGGGCGCTTTTTTATTATTTTTATAAACTATGAAAAATGAGCTTGCTATAGTCCTTTTAAGTGGCGGAATGGATAGCACTGTATGTGCAAGTATTGCTTCCCAAAATTACAGACTCGCTTTTTTACATTTTCAATATGGGCAAAAGGCTCAAAAAAAAGAATTAGAATGTTTTTATAAATTAATAGAATTTTTTAAACCAGAAAAATTTCAAATTGTTTATCTTCCCTTTTTTAAGGATTTTGGAGGATCAAGTTTAATTTCAGAAGAACTTGAAATTCCCGAAAAACAAGAAAAAGGTATACCCTCTACTTATGTTCCCTTTAGAAATGGTATTTTTTTAAGTATTGCTACTGCCTGGGCTGAGGTAATAGGAGCAAAAAAAATATTTATAGGGGTAAATGAAGTAGATTTTTCTGGATATCCAGATTGTAGGAAAATATTTATAGAAAAATTTAATCAAGCCATAAATGTAGGAACAAAGCCTGAAACGCAGATTGAAATAGAAACACCTATTATAAATCTTACCAAAAAAGAGATTGTTGAACTTGGTATAAAACTAAATACCCCCTTTCACTTGACTTGGTCCTGTTATAGAGGTGGTGAAAAGGCTTGTGGAAAATGTGATTCTTGCAACCTTAGGTTAAAAGCCTTCAAAGAGGCTGGTATTAAAGATCCAATTCTTTATGAAAATGTTTGAATGTAAAAGGTGTGGTTCCTGTTGTAAAGGCGAAAGTACTATTAGTCTTTCTAAAAGGGATATTTCAAGAATTGCTCAATTTTTAAATCTTTCTGAAGAGGATTTTTTAAATTTATATACTGTAAAAAAAGGAAAATTTAGAATAGAAATGAGGGTAAAAGATGGGTTTTGTATATTTTTTGATAAAGAAAAAAAACTTTGTAAAATTCATCCTGTTAAACCTGAAAAATGTAAGGAATGGCCTTTAATTTCTGCTATTTTTGAAGATGAAGAAAATTTTAAAATTATTCAAAATTCTTGCTTAGGTCTAAAAGATTTAAATTGGGAAAAATTAAAATCTTTTAAAAACTTGCATAAATAAAAAAATGTTTTAAACTTATAATAAATTTATAAAAAATTTAGGGAGGATGAATGAAAATGACTGAAGAGAAATTAAAATTTTACAAAAGTTTAGGATTAAAACTAACTCCTCAAAGATTAGCGATTCTCGAATTTTTGGAAAATAACAAATCCCATCCTTCGGCTGAAGACATTTATAATGCATTAAAACCTCGTTTCCCAAGTATGTCTTTTGCTACAGTTTATAATACATTAGAAGTACTTACAGAAAAAGGATTAGTAAAGGAAATAAGTGTTGAAAGTACGAGAAAAAGATTTGATCCTTTTACCCATCCTCATCATCATTTCTTTTGTAAAGCCTGCAAAAAGGTTATAGATATTGAAAACATTAAGGATAATTTAAATATTCCTGAAGAAATAAAGGATTGTGAAATAACTGAGTATCAAATTATCTTTTTTGGTTTTTGTCCAGAATGTAAGCAAAAACATAAATCCCATTAATCTTGACAAGAAATAAAATTTATATTATTTTATAAATTTGCAGATAGAAAAGGGCCCGTAGCTCAGCTGGTTAGAGCCACCGGCTCATAACCGGAAGGTCCCAGGTTCGAATCCTGGCGGGCCCACTAATAAATTATGTCTCTTTATGTAAAAGATATCTGTAAGTTTTTAGAAAATATAGCTCCTCTTCAATTAGCAGAACCCCAAGATAATAATGGATTACAAATAGGTTCTTTTTTTAATCCTGTTTTTGGTATCCTTTTAACTATAGATGTTTCAAAAGATGTAATTTCTTATGCCTCTGAAAAAAACCTCAATCTTATTATAAGCCATCATCCTCTTATTTATAAACCTTTATCAAATATTATCCAAGATGAATACAAAGGAAAATTAATATATTCTATTATAAAGAAAAATCTTAATTTAATTTCTTGGCATACACCTCTTGACAAAATATCAGATGGAGTATCAGAAGCTTTTATAAAAGCTCTTAATTTAGAAGGATCTGATTTTATTCTCAAAGAAAAAAATGAAAATTTTGGACTGGGAAGGGTTGTATACTTAAAAAAATCTATTAAATTAAAAGATTTGGTTGAAAAAATTAAGAATCTTATAAATAATTGGGTTATGGTAGTAGGAGACTTAGAAACCGAGATAGATTCCTTTGGTTTTTGTGGAGGCTCAGGGGCTTTTCTAAAAGATGAACTTAAAAAATTAAGAATAAATACCTTAATAACCTCTGATGTAAAATATCATTATGCAAAAGAAGCTCATGAAGAAGGTTTTAATTTCATTATTATAGATCATGGAATTTCAGAAAGTTTTGTTTTACCTTTCCTTAAATTAAAAATTCAAGAATTTTTAAAAACCCATAATATAAATATTCCAATAGAAATATTAAAAAACGAAAGTCCATATAAAATTTTTGTTTATAAAAGGGAGGACTAATAAATGCAAGAAGAAATATCAAAACTTATTGAATTACAAAAAATAGATTTAGAAATACTTAAAATTGAAAAAAATATGCAAGAGATCCCTCAGTCTTTACAAAAAGCCCAGAAAGAAAAAGAAGCACTGACAAAAAAAATAGAAAACTTAAATCAAATTATAGAAGAAAAGAAAAAGCAAAAAGATCTTTTTGAAGAAGAATTAAAACAGGAATATCAGAGATTAAAAAGTACACAAGCTCGATTAATTCAAATAAGAGGTACAAGGGAATATCAACTTCTCCTTAGGGAGATTGAAGAAATCAAAAAAGCAAATAAACAAAAAGAAGATGAAATTTTAAAACTAATGGAAGAGATAGAAAATTTAGAAAAAGAAAAGGGAAAATTAGAAGAAGAAATGAAAAAAGTAGAAAGTGTTTTTGAAGAAGAAAAACAAAAATTTGATTCCTTTTGTGCTAAACTTTCTATAAATAAAAATGAACTTTTGAAAAAAAGAGAAAAAATTGCTAAAAAAGTTCCTTCTAATCTTTTAAGAAAATATGAAGCTCTAAGAGAAAAGAAAGGGGGATTAGGAATAGCTCCTGTTGATAATTATGTATGTGAAGGGTGTCATATGGCAATTCCTCCTCAACTTTATAATGAATTGCAAAAGGATAACAGATATTATGAATGTCCCCATTGTAAAAGATTAATTTACTACAAAAGAATTTATATTCAGGAAGAATCTCAAAAAGAGGAAAACAAACCTTCTTTAAAAGAAGCTTCTTCATCTTAATTTTAATTATTTTTGATGAACCCTATAATTTTAAAACTTTCAGAAGATCTTTCCAATCTTAATGAAATTGCAGAAAAGGTAGCTTTTTATTTAAAGGAAGATAAAGTGGGAGCTATCCCTACAGAAACCTTTTATGGTCTTTCTGCAAATCCATTTTCAGAAAAAGCTATAAAAAGATTATTCTATCTAAAAAAAAGACCCTTTAACAAACCTATTCTTTTACTTATAGGAAATTATGAACAGCTTTTTCTTGTAGTAAAAGAGGTCCCACCTATAGCTGAAAAATTAATTTCTAAATTTTGGCCTGGACCTTTAACTATAGTGTTTAAAGCAAAAGAATCTGTCTCCCCTTTGCTTACAGCTAAAACAGGAACTATAGGAGTAAGGTTTTCTTCCTCCCCTATAGTAAGAAAAATATGCGAGGTATTTGGAGCCCCAATTACAGGAACAAGTGCTAATATAAGTGAGAAAAAGCCATCAAGAAGTGTTGAAGAAGTATTAAATGAAATACCAGAAGTAGATTTTGTTTTAGATGGAGGAATCCTCTATGCTACTTCGCCTTCCACTATTGTTTCAGTAGTAGAAAATAAAATTTCTTTAATAAGAGAGGGGATAATTTCCTTTGAAAAAATTAAATCCCTATTGATTGAAGATAATTTTCTATAGAAATCACTGCTACTGCTCCTTCACCACAAGCAATAACAATTTGTTTTCCTACTTTACTTCTGCAATCTCCGGCTGCCCATACTCCGGGAAGAGAGGTTCTCATTTCTGCATCAGTAATAATAAATCCTTCATTATCTAATTCTATCACACCCTTTAACCAATCAGTATTTGGCTCATAACCTATAAAAATAAAAATTCCTGAAACTTTAAGGGTGCTTTTTTCTCCTTTTTCTTTATTAAAAATTTCTATTTCTTCTACCTGGTCTTTTCCTCTAATTTCTGTAACAATTGTATTCCAAAGAATTTCTATTTTTTCTTCTTTAAAAACTCTTTCTTGTAAAACTTTAGTTGCTCTAAAAGTATTTCTTCTATGAATAAGATATATCTTTTTAGCAAATTTGGTTAAAGAAAGTGATTCTTGTAAAGCTGTATCACCTCCACCTACTACAGCTATAATTTTATCTTTAAAGAAGGGTCCATCGCAGGTTGCACAATAGGAAACCCCTTTTCCTGTGAATTTTTTTTCTCCAGGAATATTTAATTTTCTGGGAGAAGCACCTATAGATAAAAGAACAGTTTTAGAAGTTAAAATTTCATTGTTATCTAAATAAAGATTAAAAAAGTTATCTTTCTTTTCTAATTTTTTAACCTCTCCTTGCTTAAAATTTAAACCAAGTGTTTCAATATGCCTTCTAAATAAATCAGCTAATTCAAATCCTGTTATACCTTCTGGAAAACCGGGATAATTTTCAACAAAATCTATAAGAAGAAGTTGTCCACCAATCCCTATTTTATCAACAAGAAGAACTTCTAAAAGGGATCTTTTTGCATAAAGATAAGCAGTTATTCCTGCAGGACCTGCACCAACTATTACTAAATCATACAACTTCAACTCTAATTTTTATTCCTCCTCCAACTCTATCTCTAAATAGGAGTGCCCACATTCATAACATTTTACATCTAATATATTTCCTAAATGAGCTACATATAAAGTATCTCCTCCACAAAATTTACAAATTTCTCCTATATTTTCTTCTTTTATAGCATTAAGTATGTCTTCTTTAATTTCTTCAGGAATATCTGGATCAAAAATCACTTTCACCATCTCCTCCCAATCTTTAATTCATTAAAAATCTTATCAAAAAAAACTATTTTGTAAAGATAATTTTATGAAATTTTTGAAAAATTTTTAAAAATTTTTTGAAATTATGGTATCTTTTTGATAAATATCTCTTTTATAGGGATAATCAATTAAATAATGAGTTCCTCTTGATTCTAATCTTTGAAGGGCTGATCTGGTTATTAATTCTGCTACTATAGCAATTTTTTTTAATTCCATAGTATCAAGATCAAGATAAATACCTGGCCAGTTTTCTTTTATTTCTTTCTTAATAAATTCTATTCTTTTTTGTGCAAATTCTAACATTTTTAAACTTCTCACTATACCTACAAAATCCCACATTATTTTTCTTATTAAATCCCAGTTATGAGAAATAAAAACTTTTTCCTCTTTTATTTCTTTAACAGTCAATTCTTTTATAAGAGGTTCTTTAAAGGGCATATCTTTAAGTTCTTTCCAAAGCTCTCTTATTTTTAAGCTTGCTTGATAGGAAAAAACAAGGGCTTCAAGAAGGGAATTTGAGGCAAGTCTATTTCCTCCATGAAGACCTGTACAAGTACATTCTCCTATAGCAAATAAATTAGGAATATCAGTTTGACCCCATATATTAGTATAAATTCCACCACAAAGATAATGAGCTGCTGGAACAACAGGAATTGGTTGAGAGGTTATATCAATACCAAATTTTAAACAAGTTTCGTATATGAAAGGAAATCTTCTTTTTATATAATCTGAAGGAAGATGAGAAATATCTAAGTAAACGCATTCAGCTCCTGTTTTTTTAATTTCCATATCTATAGCTCTGGTAACAACATCCCTTGGAGCAAGTTCTTTTCTAACTGGATCGTATTTATGCATAAATCTTTTCCCTTCTGCATTTAAAAGAACTGCTCCCTCCCCTCTTAAAGCTTCTGAAATTAAGAAATTTTTTGCCTTAGGATGATATAAACAGGTAGGATGAAATTGGACAAATTCCATATTTGCAATTCTACATCCTACTTGATAAGCAAGAGCTATTCCATCGCCTGTGGCAGTATCAGGATTGCTGGTATAAAGATAAACTTTTCCTGCACCACCTGTACAAAGAGCAACAACCTTAGCTAAAAATATCACAGGTTTTATATGGGTAAGATCAAGAACCAAGGCGCCTAAAATTTTTGATGGTTTTAGTAAGTTTTCAACTAACAATTTTACAACAAAGCAGTGTTCAAGAATTTTTATATTATTTTCCTGTAAAACCCGTTCTATAAGTACATTTTCTATAACTCTTCCAGTATAATCTCCTACATGAAGGATTCTTCTTCTTGAATGTCCTCCTTCAAGGGTTAAATGAAATTTTTCCGGGTTTTCTGGATCTTTATCAAAATTTACTCCCCATTTTATAAGTTCTTTTATCCTTTCTGGAGCTGATTTTACAACCAATTCTACCACTTCTTTTTTACACAAACCATCTCCTGCGATAAGGGTATCATTAATATGAAGTTCAAAATTATCATCCTCACCCATCACACAGGCTATGCCTCCCTGAGCTAAGGAAGTAGCTGTTTCAAATGCCCTTTTTTTAGTAAGAATAGTAATCTCTCCTAAATCTTTAAGTCTTAAAGCAAGGCTTAAACCTGCAATTCCAGAACCTATTATAAGAATATCTGTCTTAACAATTTCCATTCTTAAATTTTCCTTTAAATAAGAGGAGCTCTTTGTAAAAAATATTGTGTTAGTTCTGGACCACTTTTAAAAATTAGCGGAGATTGAAAAGCCTCTCTTTCGCAGAATTTTATATCTCTTTTTTTCTTTTTATGCTGAGTTACATCAAAAATAGCAAAAGGAACAGGCTTTGCTGAATGAGTTCTTATAGAAATAGGAGTTAAATGATCACAGCATACAAGAATTCTATATTTTTTAGTAACCTCATTTATTCTCTCAAGAAGATATCTTACTACTCTTCTATCAAATTCATTTATAGCTTTAATTTTTAATTCTAAGGAACCTTGATGAGAGACCTCATCAGGGGCTTCTACATGAATAAGAACAAAGTCGTGATCTTTTAAAGCTTCTAAGGCATAATCTACTTTACCCTCATAATTGGTATCTATATATCCTGTAGCACCAGGAACATCAATAATAGTCATTTTAGCAAGTTTACCAAGCCCCCTTACTAAGTCTACAGCACTAATAACAGCCCCTTTTAAACCCCATTTTTCAAAAAATGGTTCAATTTCAGGAGTCCTTCCTTGCCCCCAAGGCCATATAGCATTAGCTGGAGGTAAATTATTTAGTTTTCTTCTCAAATTAATAGGATGTTTTTCTAAAATTTCTATAGCTTTAATTATAAATTCTTTTAAATAGGGCTCTTCATCATAAGCTTGAAAGGCAAACCAAATACTTTTTCCTAAAAGATCATGAGGAGGATAGGTTTGAAGACCTCCAGAGCCTCCTCTCCATATAAGAATATGCCTATAACTTACTCCCGGGATTATTTCAATTTTATCTGTTCCTGCATTTCTATTGATGGCTTCTATTAATTCAACTGCCTCTTCTGTAGAAATATGTCCTGCAGAATAATCTTCCATAATAAGGTCTTTACCTTCAAATTGTATAGTTACAAGATTACATCTATAAGCTACATCTTCAGGTCTTAGTTCTATGCCTTTGCTTGCTGCTTCAATTGGTCCTCTTCCTGTATATTTTTCCTCTGGAGGATAACCTAAAAGCCCCATTATAGCCACATCAGAACCAGGATGCATATTAGGCGGAATAGTTTGACAAATTCCTATTTCTCCATAAGAGGCTATAAAATCCATCCCAGGAGTAATAGCTACCTCTAAAGGAGTTTTATTTTTTAATTCTTTTATGGGAAAATCTCCCATACCATCACCAATAAGAAGTATATACTTCATCCCTTTTGGTGGGGGAGAAATTTCTTTTAAGAGCTTAGACTGAAAAACTTCCTCTTGTGGAAGAGTTTCTTTCTTTTTTCTTCTTCCCATTTAATAACCCTCTCTTTATTTAAAAAACTTGGCTATTAAAAAGGCTAATCTAAAAAATAAGAACAAAAATAAAGTTAACAAGATCTGAGTAAAAAAATCAGTAGGTGATAATAAGAGAGATAACACATAAAAAAAACCAAGAAAATAGAGCCTTCTTTTTTTATAAAATTCTTCAGTAATAAGTTCTTCCTTTATTAATAGAGCAAAAAATAAAGGGATTTGAAAAACAAAAACAGAAAATAAAAGAACTCTTAATACAAAAAAAAGAAAATAGTTAATCTTAAGGTTAGCGGAAAAATCCCTACCAAAGAAGAGAAAAACCTTTAAAATTGTAGGAATAAATAAAAAATAGCCTACTAAAAGACCTAAAATACCAAGACTAAAGGAAACAAAAAAGAGTTTTTTAAAAAATACCTTTTCTGGTTCATAAAATTCTTGAGAAATTGCTTTCCAGAGACGAATAAGTAAAAAAGGAAGAGATATAATAAGTGCTAAATAAAAAGAAGCTCTTAAAATAACAAATAAAGCCTCCTCTAAACTTGTAAAAACTAAGGGCTGACCTTTAAGGATTTTAAAATAGGGAAACATTAAATAAGGGAAAAGACGAGGGAAAAGAAAAAGAAGGAGAAGCCATAAAATAAAAAAAAGAGATATATAAAATATGAGTTCTCTTCTTATTCTTTCAAGAACATCAACAGCAAAAATTTTAGGAAAGATTATCCTTTTCATCAGATTTGAGTGGATTTTCTATTATTTGAGTTGAAGCTTCTTTAATTTCTTCTATTTCTTTTTTAACCTCTTTAATTTCTTCTTTAAATTCCTTTTCCACTTCCTCAATTTCAAGTTCTCTTTTTATATCTTCTATACCTTTTTTAAGCTCTAAGGAAAGTTTTCCTAAAAATTTACCAATTTCAGGAAGTTTCTCAGGACCAAGAACAATTAAGGCAACTAAAAATATAATAACAGCTTCTGAAAAACCTATATTAAACATTTATATACTCTCGGGGAATAGATTTTCCTAAGTTACAAAAAAGCTCATAGCTTATGGTTCCTGCAAGGCTTGCAAGTTCATCAGCAGGAACTTCTTCATTTTTTCCTCCAAGAAGAATAACCTCATCTCCTATTTGAGGATTTTCAAGCTCTGTTATATCTAAATAAAGCGCCTTCATAGAGATATTTCCCACTATAGCAACTCTTTTTCCTTTACACCAGGCAAATCCTTTATTACTTAAACTTCTAAGATATCCGTCTCCATATCCAACAGGAACAAGACCAAGATTGGTTGCCTTTTTTGCTTTAAAATTAGGACCATATCCTGCATATTCTCCTTTTTTTAATCTCTTTATCTCAACTATCCTTGATTTTAAAGTCATAACAGGGTAAAGTTTTATAAGTTCTCGTGCTTTAAAATTGGGATAACCTCCATATAAACTAATTCCTGGTCTCACAAGATTTCCTTTCTCAGGTAAAAATATTATACCACCTGAATTGGCAAAATGAATATACTTAGGAATAATTTTATTATTTTTTAATTTTTCTAAAGCCTCTTTTAATTTTTTTAATTGAATTTGGGTTAATTCGTGTTCTGGATTTTCTGCACAAGAAAGATGGGTCATAAGTCCTGTAAGTTTAAGAAGAGGGAAACTTTTAAGTTTTTCTATAAATTGGTCAAGCTCTGAAAAATTAAGACCAAATCTATGCATTCCTGTATCAAGCTTAAGATGGAATTCCCATTTAATATTAATTTTTTTAACAAATTCTTTTAACCACTCAAAGGTATCAAAATTAGTAACTACAGGAATAACTTTTAAATTATACATTTCAGGAAGCCAATCTTTTTCAAATCCTGAAAGAAAAAGTATAGGCTGAGAAAATCCATTTTTTCTAAGGAGTGAAGCTTCTTCAGGTTCAGAAAGACCAAATCCAAAGATTCCTTCTTCTGAAAGGGTTTTTGCTACTTCTAAAAGCCCGTGTCCATAAGCATCATTTTTTATAACAGGTAAAATTTTTGTATTTTTAGGTAAAAATTTTTTTAAAGCTCTAAAATTTTTTCTAAGATTTTTTAAGTTTATCTCTAATTTTTTATACCAAATAATATTAGCTCTCCCTTTTTACTTTACTTACGTAGTCTGAAGCTGAAAGACCAGCTATACAACCTTCTCCAACAGCTTTAGCTACTTGAAAAGGAGGACCGGTTATATCTCCACAAGCAAAAATTCCTTCTACATTAGTTTTCATCTCTCTATCTACTTTTACATAATTAAAAGTTTCAGGGTCAAGCTCTATTCCGAGAGGTGCAAGAAGCTCTAAAGGTCCTTTTGCTCCTTGCTCAATAAAAATTCCATCAACCTCTAAAATACTTTCATCTTCTAATTTAACACCTTTTACCTCATTTTCTCCTATTATCTCAACTGGCTTTAGAGTAAGAATTTTTATTCCCTTTTCTTCAAGAGATTTTTTTTCTTCAGAAGAGAGTTCTCCTTTAGAAAAATAAAAATAAATTTCCTTAGCAAATTGGGTTAAAAATTTTGCTCCCCAAATAGCAGAACTTCCATCTCCAATAACTATCACTTTTTTTCCTTTATAAAACCAGGCATCGCAATCAACACAATAGGAAACACCCTTTCCTATAAAATCCTTTTCCCTCTTAAAAAAGCTTTTTTTTCTTTTTACACCCATAGCTAAAATAAGAGCTATAGCTGTAATTTCCTTTTCTTTTTCTGTAATAAGCTTAAATCCTTTCTCAAGGGGTTCTATTTTTATAATGTCTTCTTCAAGGATTGTAACATCAGCTTTTTTAAGTTGTTCTATTCCTGCAGATAAAAGCTCTTTTCCTTCTATTTTTTCTTTAAAACCAAAATAATTTTCTAAATGAGCATAATTAAGAGCACTTTCTGAGGTTTTACCAAATATAATTACTTTATTTTTTCTTCTTCCTGCATGAATACCTGCCTGAATACCTGCAGGACCTAAACCTATTATAGCTATGTCATAATCCATTTTAACCCCTCTTTATTCTTCTTTTTTATTTAAATAGATTCCTGCATTATTAAGTGAATCTATTTCGGAAACTTTTATTCTATAATCTTCTTTAATCCAGTGATAAAGATCTGCAAGTTTGCATTCCTTAGAACAAAATGGTCTATAAGGATTGTTTTCCCAAGTGGTTTTCTTTTTACAAATGGGACATTTAACTTTTAATTTACTACCCATATAGCCCTATCATCAAAATAGAAAATTATTTTTTGACTTACAGAACCAAGAAAAAACCCTTCAATACCTTTTTTCTCTCTTCTCCCTAAAACAATTGTTGTATAATCTCCTTTTTTAACCTCTCTAATTATTTCACCTGCTGGACCTAAAAACCCTCTTTTTAATTTAAATCTGATTTTATTTTTTTCTATAGAAAATCCGTTCTCCAATATTCTATTTTTAAACTTAGTAAAAAATTCTTTATACTCTTTATTTTTTACTAATTCTATAAGTTCCTCTATGTTTCCTTCAAAATATTTTAGGTCTGAAAGGGGATGAAAAATATGAAAAAAAGTTATTTCTATATCCTTATGGTTTGCAAAAATAAAACTAACATAATCAGCAAGTTTTAAACCTTTCTCTGAGAGATCAAAGGGGACAAAAACTCTTTTATTCCATTTGTCTCCTCTTATAAGCCAAACAGGAATAAGGCTTGAAACAATTAGCTTGTGAGTTACTCCTCCTAAGATATAGGTTGCAATTTTTGAAAGACCCCTTCTTCCTACAAGGATTGCATCAAAGAGATTTTCCTTAGAAAAATTTATTATACCCTCTGCAATGTCTCCATATTTAAAAAGCACTTTAGTATAAATTTTGGCTGGTAGGTGTTCTTTTAATCTTTCTGAAACCTCTTTTAATTCCCTTTCTGCTTGAAGAAAAACTTCTTTTGCTTTTTCTTCTAAAAATGCTTCTTTTTGAAGTTTTTTATAAAGGTCTGTTTCTATACCCTGTGAAGCTGAGGGATGGGAAATAATTTTTAAGAGTGTTAATTCAAGTGGGGTGTTTGAAAAAAGCTCTTTTAAATAGAGAATAATTTTTGTACTTGAAGGGGTTCCGTCATAACAGACAAGGAGATGGGGATCTATTTTTTTTACATTTTCCATAGTGCTAAAGTTCTGCTATTTCTTTTTTTGCCTCTTTAAGTCTTTCTTTTACATTAAGATAACCTGTTGCCCCAGGTATTTCTCTTCTTTTAAAAAAATTTTCCATAGTTAACCATTCATAAACGTCCTTTTCTATAACCTTAGAAAATTTTTTAAATTCTTCCAATGTAAGAGCTTCTAAAGGTTTTTGATTTTTTTCTGCATAAAGAACAATTTCTCCTGTGATATGATGAGCCTTTCTAAAAGGAATCCCTTTTGTAACCAAATAGTCTGCAAGCTCAGTTGCAAGAAGATATCCCTTTTTTAAATGAGCTTCTATATTTTCTTTTTTTAATTTGATACCCCCTATTAGGAGCTCCATCATTTTTATGGATTTTTTTGTGTTTTCAAGAGCTTGGAAAAGAGGAGGTTTATCTTCTTGAAGATCTCTGTTATAGCTTAGGGGAAGCCCTTTTAAAAGGACAATAAGTTGAAATAAATTACCAGCAACCGATGCAGTTTTCCCTCTTATTAATTCTAAAGCATCTGGATTTTTCTTTTGAGGCATAATTGAGCTTCCTGTACAAAATCTATCGGGAAGATCTATAAAATCAAATTCTTGAGTTGACCAGAGAATAAGCTCTTCGCTAAGTCTTGATAAATCAAGCATTATAAGAGTTAAAATAAAAAGAAGTTCTAAAATAAAATCTCTTGAGCTTACTGCAAAAACACTATTTTTTGTTATATCTTTAAAACCAAGTTTTTTAGCTATTTTTTCTCTATTTATATTAAAGCCACAACCTGCAAAGGCTGAACTTCCAAGGGGACAGATTTTAAGTCTTTTTTCGTAATCTTTAAGTTTTTCTAAATGATGTTTAAACATTTCATAATATGCCATAAACCAGTGAGAAAAAAGGACGGGTTGAGCATGCTGAAGATGGGTAAAGCCAGGTATGATAACTCCATAATATTTTTCAGCCTTAGCAATTATACTTTCTAAAAGAGCTTTTAATTCTTTTTTAAGATTTTCTACCTCATCCATTAAATAAAGTCTTAAGTCTGTAACTACTTGTTCGTTTCTGCTTCTTCCTGTATGAAGTTTGTAAGCTACCTCCCCTATTTTTTCGTAAAGTGCTTTTTCAATATTCATGTGTATATCTTCATAACTTTTGTTAAAAACAAACTTTCCGCTTTTTATTTCTTCTTCTATTTCTTTTAAGCCTTTTTTGATAAGATTTAGTTCTTCTTCTGTTAGAATATTGGCTTCTTTTAAGGCTTCTGCGTAAACAAGGCTTGCCTTTATTTCGTAGGGTGCAAGGCGATAATCAAAGGAGATTGATTCGCTAAAGTCTTCAAAAAATTTATCTGTATTTTCTTTGAATCTTCCGCTCCAAGGCTTTTTTTCCATAGTTTTCATATTTTACCTTGCTTTTATTTTTTTACCACACCTTTTATTTCTACCACTTCCGAAGTGGTAGAAAATTACCACTTCGGAAGTGGTAGGGTTTAGAATTGTTCTAAAATAATGTTTTTTATGAGGTTTAGGGATTTTTGGTAGTCTGTTCTATCTTCTACAAATTTTTTATATTCTTTCTTTGAGAAATCAAAAAACCTTTCTTTTACGCACAGTTTTGTGTTTTCAAGCCCTATATACTCTCGATAAGATGAATATTGCCATTCTTCTGGTTTTTTAACTAATCCTGCTGTAGTAGGATTGAGGTGAATATATCTTGTTAGATGTAATAATTGTTCTTGTGAAATAACTTTTACTTTCTTAATTTTGCTTTCCCAAAGAGGACCTTTTCTTTTAATCTTTTTATTAAAATATCTTGTGTAACTATCTAAAACTCTTCTCATATATTCAGAAACTCCTCTGTCTAAAACTTCATATAAAGCTAAATGGATATGGGTAGGCATAAGACAGTAGGCAATAATTTCGACAAAAGGATTTTCATCTTTTAATTGATCATGATAGAGTTTGGCTTTGTGATCTAAGGTTATGTAATAGGAAAATTTTACTTTAGGATTGTATTGATAGTATTTTAAAAGGTCTAACATTCTTTGGTAATCTTTTTCATCTAAGAATATTTTAAATCCGGCAATGCTTTTTGTTAATACATGGTAAATTCTGGTTTCTTCCATTTTTATCCTCCATCCTTATTTCTACCACTTCCGAAGTGGTAGAAAGTTACCACTTCGGAAGTGGTAGGAGGTGAGGATAAAAAAAAGGGGCTGGGGGAAAATACCCCAGCCCCTTTTTTAGCGTGGGTTAGGATGGGTTAGAACATGATTTGAGCCTGGACATAATAATCAGTTATGTTATCTTCATAACCTAATTCTTTTAGATATTTTGATGCAGCACCATCATAATTTACATTATCTACTCCAACTGTTAGACGAGCAGCGTTTCCAACAATGTAGTAGTTAATTCCTACTGCCCAACGATTCATTTCTAAGTCTTTTTTAACACCATCTGCTTCAATGTATTCATATTTTGCATAGAGAGCTGGTTTACCAATACCAACTACACAATCATATAAAATTTGTCCCTGGATATACCAATAATAGGAGCTTTCTTTCTTTACTTTTTCTGTATCAGTTGCTTCATCATAGTAATAAGCTATGTGAGAGTCATCAAAGTAGGTATAGGCACCTTCTAAATTGATAACTGCTGGACCTAATTTTTTCTCTAAGAAGACATCAACATTCCATCCATCAACATTAAGCTTCTTTCCATCTTTTAATGCAGAGATAGCATCACGCAATTCCCCATTTAAAATCAACGATATAATATCGTTACTGACTCCAGGTAATAAAGTTCCTTTATATACATTACCTGTAAAGAAACTTGCATCATAAGTATCTGTTGAATAATATGCAGCTTCATACGGAGCATCAGGTAATATTACCACATCCTGATTAAAATAGGATAAACCAATAGTTAATTTGTCTCCTTTTTTGCCAAGATAGGTGTCATGTAACCATCCTCTTCCTGTAGTTTTGGTTTCAGGAGTAAAACCAAGCATAGTTGGAGTAAATTCAATTCTTGCTGCCCAAGCAACATCTTGCAAAGGTTTCTTATCACTTGCCTCATTAAAAATACCAAGGTCATATCTAAACATTCCACCAGCAATTTCACCATGAAGAACTGCACCACCATCAAAAAGTCTTAAAAGACCATTTCTCCAATAAGAAAAAATACCAAAAGGATCATAAATCCAGTCTGACTGAATGATGTAAGAATAACGAGCTTCTTGCTGGTCTCTGGTAAAGGGGATACGGATTTTACCAAGTCTTAACTGAAGCTCAGGTAAAAAGACAAGGTTAATACCACCTTCAGAAAGTTTGGCAACAGTATCACGACCTGTTTTAAGACCTAACTTATCTAAAACAGCATATACATCACTTGAATAAGCACCAGATGTTACTACTTCACCGTAAAACTGAACGATCTTATTGATCTGACCTTCAATGTTAAATCTTGCATCAACTACATCAAATACATTGGTGTTGTAATCAATTCCAGTACTCTTATCTTTTGCCCTTTCATCAAAATTTACATACCTTACCTTCATCCAGTAGCCAAGATCTGCAAAGGTATCATCAGAAACTTTGATTTGAGCTGCATCACTTGAAACTACATAACCTAAAACTAATGCTCCTGCAATACTTAAAACTTTCCACTTGCTTACCTTCATACTACACCTCCTTTCTTTTTTTTCTTTTTAATTAAAAAACATTTTATACATCTTGCCTCTTTTGTCAAGTCTTATTTTCCTAAATTTTTTAAAAAATATAATAAATTCCTTATCTTTTGTCAACCTTTATATTCCTCAATTATACTTAATTAAAAAGTATTTTTATGATTTTTATCGTCATTTTTAAAAATTTCTTTAATTTTTCAAAAAAATTTTATTTTTTTTCATAGGTGCTAAAAGGCTCAAGGCGAATTTTTTCACCAAAAAGAAAGATTTTATCTTTAAGAACAGCAACTACCCCAAAAAGACCATTTAGTTTTTTTGCTTTATTTAGGATTTTTTTAAAGTCTTCAGGAGTTTTTAAAAGGTTTCCAAAGGCTGTTGCAAGGGCATCAGCAATAGCTGTGTCTTTATGAATAACTGTTAGGGCATCTGCATTTCCAAAACTAAGGCTATGTCCAATTTTGGCGGAAGAGGTGCAAACTCCACAAGGCATAAGCTCTTTTTTTATGAGAAGGGCAATTTTTCCTGAAAAAGGAGAATCTCCTGCAAAAAGTAAAACCCTGGCATCTTTTTTTAAGGCTAAAAAGATATCTCCTCCGTTTTCAACTGCAACCTGAGAGGTTAAGCCTTTTTCAAGAAGGGCTCTTCCAACCTTTTCTGCAATTGCTCCAGCAACAGAAGCCATGGGACCAACTTGAGCAACCATTCCTGCTTTAAGCATGGTTCTTACTATTTCAGAGGCTTTAGGATCATAAGGAAGGGGCTCAAGACTTTTTAAAAAGAGAGGGTTTTTTAATATGTATGCCTCAAGGGGAAGCCTTATACTCCTTACAAGGGATAAGGTTTCTAAGGTTAAGTCTTTTTCTGCAAGAACAAAAAGGTCCGTCTCCTTATAAACTACTCTAAAAGTTTTTAAAGAGGTTGAAGAAATGGTGCGATAAAAAGGAATATGAGAATACTTATTCATAACTTAAAACTTTTTCGTAAAAATCATCTCCATAAATTGAATTTATAACTATTGCAGGAAAGTTTTCAACCTTTATTCTAAAAAAGGCTTCTGGACCAAGTTCTTCAAAGGCTATGGTTTCTACTTTTTTTATGAAGGAGTTTAAAAAAGCTCCTGCTCCTCCAAAGGTTGCAAGATAAACTGCTTTATATTTTTTTAAGAGTTCTTTTACTTCAGGGGATCTTTTTCCCTTTCCTATGGTTGCAGAGATTCCAAGCTTTAAGAAAAATTCCATATAGGGGTCCATTCTTTTTGAGGTTGTGGGACCAGCTGAGCCTATAACTTTACCTGGGGGAGCTTTAGTTGGACCAACATAATAAATTGCCTGATTGGTAAAATCAAAAGAGAAAGAGCCCTCTTTTATAGCAGAAATAATTTTTTTATGGGTAAAATCTCTTGCACAAAGAAGCCAGCCTGAAATTAAAAGAAAATCTCCTGCTTTTAAAGGCTCTAAAATTTCCCTTTTTTCAAGGGGAAAGATAAGTTTATGAGCTTTTTTTACAAACTCAGGATAATAAGAAAGCTTCATTTAGAGGCAGGTTGCAGTTAATTGGTCAACAAATTTCTTTTTATCCTTTTCGGTTTCTATTTTTAGAAGATCTGAAAGTTTAACCTGTTTTAGAAGGCATTCAATATACTGAGCTACCTTTTTCCAGATGGGATAGACCATACAATCTTCTATTTTTTCACAGCCTTCAGTTGGGTCAATACAAGAGGCAATGCAAACAGGACCTTCAAGGGGCTCAAGGATGTCATAAAGGGAGATCTCTTCTGGAAGCCTTCTTAAAACATATCCACCACCTGGACCTCGAGAGGATTTAATTAAACGAGCTTGCCTTAAGCGATTAAGTATCTGAGCAAGATACACTCGGGAAATCTCTTGATAATCAGAAATTTGATCTAAGGTAACTCCATTGGGATAGGCTTTTGCTATTTCATACATTGCTCTTACTGCATATCTTCCTTTGGTAGATAATTTAAACATTAATTTTCACCTCCCTTTTTAAAGGATTTAAAAGAAAACTTTAATAATTAAGTTATAATATAAAATTTATAATATAAAATTAAAATATATCAAGATACTTTTTAAACTTTTATTGTTTTTAAATTTTATAAGTTTTTTAAAAACTTTATTTTGACAAACCTTGATTGTATGATAAATTTTAAGCTATGCTTGATATAAAAATTATAAGAGAAAAGCCTGAATGGGTTAAAGAAAGACTTAGAACAAGAGGGGAAGATTATCCTATAGATGAGATATTAGAGCTTGATAAGAAAAGAAGAGAACTTATACAGAGGGTAGAAAATTTAAGGCATATAAGAAGAGAAGAGTCTGAAAGAATTGGGAAACTTAAGAAAGAAGGAAAGGAAGAGGAAGCAAAGGCTCTTTCTGAAAAGGTAAAGGCTCTTTCTGAAGAGCTTAAAGGTTTAGAAGAGGAGCTTAAAAAGGTTGAAGAAGAGCTTGAATTTAAAATGAGCTTAATTCCTAATATACCTCATGAGAGTGTTCCTTTTGGAGTTTCTGCAGAGGATAATGTGGTGGTAAAGAGATGGGGAGATATTCCTAAGTTTGATTTTGAGCCAAAACCTCATTGGGAAATTGGGGAAGCTCTTGGGATACTTGATTTTGAAAGAGCCGGAAAGATTACAGGAAGTAGATTTGTAGTTTATTGGAATGAAGGGGCTTTACTTGAAAGGGCTTTAATAAATTTTATGCTTGATCTTCATTTGAAAAAACACGGATATAAAGAGGTGCTTCCTCCTTTTATAGTTAATGACAGGGCTCTTTTTGGGACAGGACAGCTTCCAAAGTTTAAGGTAGATCTTTTTAAGATTGAAGAATGGGATTATTATCTTGTTCCTACTGCCGAAGTTCCGGTAACTAATCTTCATCAAAATGAGATTTTGCCTGAGGAGGTTTTGCCTCTTTATTACGTAGCTTATACTCCTTGTTTTAGGTCTGAAGCAGGTTCTTATGGAAAGGATGTTAGAGGAATTATAAGACAGCATCAGTTTAATAAGGTTGAGTTGGTAAAATTTACTACTCCTGAAACTTCTTATGAGGAATTAGAGAGCCTTCTTCTTGATGCAGAGGAGGTTTTGCAATTGCTTGAACTTCCTTATAGAGTGGTTGTTCTTTGCACAGGGGATCTTGGATTTGCAGCAGCTAAAACCTATGATATAGAAGTTTGGGCACCTGGACAAAATCGCTTTATTGAAATTTCTTCTTGTTCAAATTTTGAGGATTTTCAAGCAAGAAGGGCAAATATAAGATATAGACCAAAAGGAGGAGGAAAGCCAAGATTTGTACATACCCTTAATGGTTCTGGACTTGCTGTGGGAAGAACTGTTATGGCAATTTTAGAAAATTATCAGCAAGAAGATGGCTCAGTTGTTATTCCCAAGGTTCTTCGCCCTTATATGGGAGGTCTTGAAGTTATTAAAAGGAAAAAATAAGATTAAAACACTCCCTTGAGGGGCAATATCCTTCTAACAGGGCAGATTCTATACTTTTAAAATATACTTTTCTTTTTATTTTTTTAGCTTCTGGGCAGTCGGGATGATGAAATCTTTTTGAATTTTTATTTCCAATATAGATAATATTTTTGGGCTCACGATTTAAGAGGGAAAAGATACCTTTTCTTTTTTTAATAGCCTCCCTTTGTAAAGGAAGATATTTTTCATAATATTTAGCACTTCCTTCATAATAACAAACAAAGGCAAGTCCCTCTCTTACAAGAATTTCTGAGACAGAAGTTCCGTTTTCAAAATAAAGTTCCCCAAGAAGTCTTCCATATTTATCTCTTTTTCTTAAAGCAAGCTCAAGATAAAAGGTTTTTCCTTCTGTGAGTGTTTTATTTAGATTATAGGCAGAAAGAGCAAATGGTTGGGGAATACCTTCTTGAGTATGAATTTCGGTAGTATCTATTCCGGCATATCTTAATCTTTCTCCGTTTTCAAGAATAACAGTATCTCCATCTATAGCTTTTACAACTCTTACTTTAAGGAGATGGTCTTTTTTAAGGGTTTGAGCACTTTTTTGGCAACTTAGAGTTATAAAAATAAAGAAAATTAAAAGGATAGAAAAAAGCTTTTTAAGTTTCATCTTAGCTTTTAAATTCAGTTAAAAGTAGGAATAGGCTTTGCGAAGTTCAAGAAATTTCTTACGATCAAAAAAGCTTTCCTTTCTTTCTAAAAGGAGTTTCTCGATATATTCAGAGAGTTTTAAAAGGTTTTTAGCTTCTTCTTGAGTTATACCCTTTTTATATTCTTCCCAATTTTGATTTATCTCTTCATAAAGATTTAAAGCTAAGTCAAGCTCGTTTTTCTTTATGGCAACTTCTATTTTTATGAGGGCTTCTTTTAGATTATATTTTTGCATTTAAATTAGTTTTTATATCTTCCCAGGCTTTTTTTAGGGTTTCAAGGGTTTCTATACTTTTGGTTATAATCTCAATATTATCTTCAAGATTTGCTTTAACAAGCTCACTTATAAGTATATCATAAATTAGATTTAAGTTTTTAGCAATCTCTCCTCCTTTTTCTATATTTAGGGAGCCTTGTAAATAGGCAATTATTTCTGTTGCTTTTCCAAGGTTTTCTGCTTTTTTCTTTACATTTTCAGGATTTTTAAGCCCTTCTTCTATGGCTTTTTTAGCTATTTTTAAACAAGATATAGCCTTATTATAAAGCATAATTACGTGATCAAGAGGATGGGCATTTTTAACCTGATTTTCAAGATAGCTTTGAAGATACATAAAAGCCACCTCCCACTTTTAGTGATTAACTTTTTAATGTTTCAGAAATAGGTTTGGCAAGGCTTTCAAGTCTTTGCCTTAGTTGTTCATTATTATACATAAGGGTTTCTATTTTACTAAATTCAAGCCTTAGTTTTTCTTCCTCTTTCTTTAAAGCTTCCTGAAGAGTATTTATTTTTTGATTAATGCTTTCTATTTGGCGATCTTGAATAGATTTATAACTATTTATAACGCTTATTAAATCCTCTAAGGCTGAAGAAAGATTGTTTTTTACTTGATTAATTGCAGACTGAAGGGTGTTAGGATTTTCTTTTATCAGGGTGTTTAAAGTGTCTGTATTTAGGGAGTATTTTCCATTATCATCTAAGTTAATTATGCCAAGGTTTATAAGAGGCTTCATAAGAGAAAAAATTTGAGGTTTAATCTGGGTAACTACTGCATTTCCCTGAAAAATTCCTCCCTTAGCAGTTTGAGAATTAATAAGATCTATGAGGCTATTTATTTTTTCTATAAGACTACTTAAATTTGAAGAAACTTGAGAATAGTCATCTTCTACAGAAAGATAGGTTGAGCCTTCTTTATAAACTGTAAGAGTAAGCCCTGAGATGATGTTATTAAAGGTATTTGAGGGGCTGGTAAAGGTATTTGAGCCTATTTTTATTTCTGCATTTTGAGCATTCTGTAAGGTTTCAAGACTTCCGAGCTGGGTAGGAAGATTTCCTGAACTTATTTCTATTACTGAGCTATCAATGGTAGTTTCTTTTGTAGAATTAGCTACATCTTTTTCAGAAAGCATAAGTTTATAAGAGGTGCCATCAAAAAGAATGGATGCTTCTATTTTATCTTGAGCTGAGTTTATAGCATTGACAAGATCTTTTAAAGTGCCACCTGAAAAATTGATTTCTTTTTCTTCATAAGTTGTATTTGAAGTCCAATATCTTAAAGTAAAAGTTGCAGCACTAAGGGTTGAATTTAAATCATTTACCCCTCCTTGAGAAACTCTAATTTCTTCTTGAGAAAGCTTAGAAACAGTTAAATCTCTTATATTAAGGTTAGGGGTGTCGCTTTGGGCTGTTGCTGAAAGTATATTTGAATCTCCTACAGTAACTTTTTTTCCTTTGAAAAGATTGCTTACATTTATGGTTCCTACAAAATTATTAAGCTCATTTAGGGCTCCTAAAAGATTACTTAAAGAACTTGCCTGGGCTTGAAGGGTTGCTTTCTTGTTTTGTAGGTTTTGAATATCGCGAGCCTTTGCTTGAAGAAGCCCTTGAACAATTGAATCTATATCAAGAAGACCTGTTATGTTACTCATATGAACATCAGCCATAATTTATACCTCCGCTTTTAGTAAAAGACCTCTTAAATATTTTTTATCAATTTTTTGCGATTCCAAAAATTTTTCTATATTTTTTGCAATTCTCAAGATCTCTTCTAAAGGAATTTGTCTGATAACCTCGTTTGTTTCTTTGTTGATAATTTTAAAAATGGGAATGTTTAGCTCTTGGTCTATTTCAACTCTTAGCTCTTTGTTAAGAGGATTGAGAACTTCATTTATTTTTTCTAAATATTTATCAAAGTTTTTAAAAATTCTCTGAAATTCTCTTATGATTTCTTCTCTTTTTTTTATTAAATCTACATTAAAATTTGGATTTACAGAGGCTTTAACCCTATTTCCTTTTATGTCAATATTATTAAAGGTGTTGAAGTTTATAAATAGTCCTGGTCCTTTTATTTCCATTTTAAAAACCCTTTTTTATCATTTTTTATTATCGGATAATTTTTAAAAAACTTTAGAAGCGATTTTTTAAAAATTTGCAAAATTGAAAATTTGATTAAAAATTAAAATTTTAACCTTTTGTGAAGAAATAATTTTAATAGAGGGGTTAAAATGAAAAGAAGACATTTTATTAGGATATGGGATTTAAAAAAAGAAGAGGCTTTGGGACTTATTAATAGAGCTTTAGAGTTGAAAAGAAATAAAAATTGGGAAAGAAAATTTATAGGGAAAATACTGGGGTTAATTTTTGAAAAACCTTCTACCAGAACAAGGATTTCTTTTGAGTCTGCGATGATTAAATGGGGAGGAAGTAGTATTTTTTTATCTTCTAAGGATTTACAACTTAGTAGAGGTGAACCTATAAAAGATACAGCAAGGGTTATCTCAAGATATATAGATATATTAGTTTTGAGAACTTATAAACAGGAAACCATAGAGGAGTTTGCTAAGTATTCTTCTATTCCTGTTATAAACGGGCTTTCTGATAGATTTCATCCCTGTCAGGTTTTATCAGATATAATGACTGTAATAGAAAAGGGAAAGGACCTTTATAAGGACAAGATTGTCTGGATAGGAGATGGAAATAATGTAGCACAGTCTTGGATTGAAGCAAGTGCACTTCTTGGTTTTAAATTAGTTTTGGCTTGTCCAAAGGGATTTGAACCAGAGGAGGAGCTATTAAAAGAGGCAAAAGAAATATATAAGGCTCAGATTGAAATAGTAAATAATCCAGAAGAAGCAATAAAGGGAGCTGAAGTTATTAATACTGATGTATGGACAAGTATGGGACAAGAAGAGGAAAGCGAAAAAAGAAGATTTGCTTTTAAAAACTTTCAAGTAAATAATGAACTTTTAAAACTTGCGGATCCTTCAGCAATAGTGCTTCATTGTTTGCCTGCTCATAGAGATGAAGAAATTACAGAAGAAGTTTTAGAGGGACATCAATCTGTAGTTTGGGATCAAGCAGAAAATAAAATGTGGCTCCATATGGCACTTATTGAATTTTTATTAGAAAGATAAAAAATTTAGAATTTTGAGGAGGTTTTTGGCTATGGATTCTATTGAAAAAGATTTTTTTGTAAAAATTAGGTATCATTTAGAATTAAAAGAGGAGAAAGTTCCTTCTTGGTTTTCTCAACCTATAGAAGCAAGTTTTATTTTAGGAAGAGAAGCTATTCCTAAAGTTATAGAGGAGGCAGTAGTTGGGAAAAAAGAAGGGGATGAAGTTGAAGTAGTTATTCCTCCTGAGTCTGCTTATGGACCCCATCTTCCCTATTTAATAAAGGAAGTTGATATAAATACACTTAAACATCCTGAAAAGATTAAGGTTGGAGAATGGTATGAAGAAATAAATAAATATGGTTCAAGGGTTTCTTTTAAAGTTTTAGAAATTAAGGGAGATAAAATTAAGGCTGATTTTAATCATCCTGCTGCTGGAAAAACTGTAATTATGAAAATTAAGATTTTAGAAGCAAGACCTGCTACTTCTTTTGAAATTTTATCTGCTGAATTTAGAGCCTATGGATGTGGCACCTGAAAATAATCTATTGGCCGATGGATTCGGCTAATCTTTAAATTTTTATGCCCTTTTTAGAAGTAAAAGACTTAGTTTTAGGATTAAAGGAAAAATATCTTCCTTTAGTTGATAAAGTTAGCTTTTCTTTAGAAAAAAAAGAAATTCTTGGAATACTTGGGGAAAGCGGTTGTGGTAAATCTCTTACAGGATTTGCTCTTTTAAGACTTTTCCCACCTGGAATAACTCGGTATTCTGGAGAGGTAATTATAGATGGTATTTCTTTATATGATCTTCCTGAAGAGGAAGTTTTAAAGCTAAGGGGTAGAAAGGTTGCTATTATTCTTCAAGATCCCTTAAGTTCCCTTAATCCTGTTCTTACCATCGGAGAGCAAATTGAGGAGGTTTTAAAGTATCATTTTAATTTAAGTAAAGAAGAAAGAAGGGAAAGGGCAATTAAGCTTTTAAAAGAAGTTGGTATGCCTGATCCTGAAATTAGGATAAAAAGTTATCCTCATCAGCTTTCAGGAGGCTTGAGACAAAGAGCTATGATTGCTATGGCTCTTGCAGGGGAACCTGAACTTTTAGTTGCTGATGAGCCAACTACTGCCCTTGATGTAACCTTACAGACACAAATTCTTGAGCTTCTTTATGAGTTAAATCAAAAAAAGAATTTATCCATAGTTTTTATAAGCCATGACCTTGGAATTATAAGATGGATTGCAAATAGGGTGTGTGTTTTTTACGCAGGAGAAATTGTAGAAACTGCACCTACGGAAGAGCTCTTTAATAATCCTTTACATCCCTATACCCAAACCCTTATTGAATCCTACCCAAAGGAAGGGAAAATTAAAAAAGTTTTAAAAGGTGGAGTGGTTAATTTAGCCGAAAAACCAAAAGGTTGTAGATATTTTGAAAGATGCGAAATTTCTTGTGAAGAGGGAAAAGAAAAACATCCAGAACTTATTTCTGTTAAAAAAGAGCATTGGGTGAGATGTTTTAAATATGGCTAAATCTGTGGTTGAAGTTAAAAATATCTGGAAAAGTTATGAAATTAAAAGATGGGGCTTTAAAAGGATTTCCTTTTATGCATTAATAGATGTTAGTCTTAGTGTTTTTGAGGGAGAAAGTGTAGGGATCTTAGGAGAAAGTGGTTGTGGAAAAACTACCTTAGGAAAAATTATTCTTGATCTTGAAAAGCCAGATAAAGGAGAAGTTTTATGGTTTGGAAAAGGTCTTAAGAATCTTACTAAAGAGGAATATAAAATTTTTAGACCAAAAATCCAAGCTGTTTTCCAAGATCCCTATTCTTCTTTAAATCCCAGATATAAAGTTTCTGATATTCTTTTAGAACCCTATCTTATAAATGTTGAAAAGGATAAAGAAAAGGGGCTTGAAAAGGCTAAAGAGGTTTTAAGTTTGGTAGGTCTAAGGGTTGAAGTTTTAGATAAATATCCTCATGCCTTAAGTGGTGGAGAAAGGCAAAGAGTAGCTTTAGCAAGAACTTTAATGGTTTCTCCTTCCTTAATTGTCCTTGATGAGCCAACTTCAGCCTTAGATACTACTTTAGCAGGTCAAATACTTGAACTTCTTAAGGAATTTAAAAGGAGTTTTAATCTAAGTTATATTTTAATAAGTCATTCTTTACCTGTAGTTCTTTATCTTTCTGATTGGATTATAGTAATGTATTTGGGAAGGGTTGTTGAAATTTGTAAAAAGGAAGTATTTTTTGAGACCTCACATCATCCTTATACATTAATGCTCTTAAATGCATATCCAGATCCTTTTTCTCCTAAGGCTCTTTTTTCAAAAAAAGTAAAAGGAGAAATTGCAAGTCCTCTCTTTAGACCAACTGGATGTGAATTTCACCCAAGATGTGAAGAAGCTGAAAAATTTTGCAAAGACTCTGTTCCCCAATTAAGAAAAATAGGAGACTCTCAATATATAGCCTGTTTTAAAAGATAAAAAGAGTAGTCTTAAGTGATTAATTTAAAGTTAAAAATTGAAACAAAAGAAATTTAAAGAAAATTAAAGAATAAGTTAAAAAATTAAAGCTTATGGATTTAAAATCCCCCAAAATAGCTATCATTCAATAAATAAACCCTAAGAATGAAAAAGCTTCTAAGAGGATTTAATTTTAAGTAATTGATTTTTTGAAACTTTTAAAATTTAAATTTAGATTTTTAAATCTGTCTTTAATCAGCTTTATTGGAGTTTGTAT